>CAKVNP010000129.1 GCA_934777095.1 uncultured Clostridium sp.
ATATTTTAGCAATAAAAGTAATATTATTTATATGAAATACTACTTAATATTTATATAATTTTAACTATAAATAATAACTAAGAGGAGAAATAACTTATGAAGATTTGTATGTTAGGTGCAGGTGCATTAGGAAGCACCATTGGTGGAACTTTAGCAAAGGGTGGCTCAGAAGTATATTTTGTGGATCAATGGGCTGAACATGTAAATAAAATTAATGAAAATGGTTTAAAATTAACAGATGGGACAAAAGATTATCTTGTTAATAATATTAAAGCTCAAACAACTACTGAAGGAATTGGTGAAGTTGATTTAGTAATAGTATTAGTTAAAGGCTTTGTAACTAGGACTGCTATTGAAAGCGCATGTGATATTATTGGTGATCATACAATGGTTATGTCAATTCAAAACGGATTAGGTAATGAAGAAATTATTGCTGAAGTTGTAGGAAAAGAAAAAGTAATTGGTGCAAAAACTTATGTAGGCGGTGTTTTACTAGAAGCTGGCTATGTTAATGCTGGAATAAAGGAAAAATACACTTATATTGGTGAATTAGATGGTACTATAACTGACCGAGTTAAATCTATAGCTGATGAATTTAATAAAGCAGGTCTTTTAACAAAAATCAGCGATAATATAACAGGAATGATTTGGGACAAGCTTTTAATTAATGTGGCTGCTGGCGCAATATGTGGAATTACCCGCTTACCATATGGACCATTATATGAAGAGGAATTAATTAAAGAAGTTTCTCTAGAAGCAATAAGTGAATGTATAGAAATAGCTAAAAAAATTGGTATAAAACTTACTAGTGAAGACCCTGAATATGCGTGGTTTGCTGCGAGTGAAAATCTTCCTAGATCATTTAAGACTTCTATCTTACAAAGCCTTGAAATGAATCGCCCTACAGAAATAGATCTAATTAATGGTGCTGTAGTTGAATATGGAAAAAAATATGGAGTTAAAACACCAGTAAATAAGACTTTACAGGCTTGCGTAAAAGGTATAGAACGTTTTAACAGAGGCGAAATTCAATAATCATCTAGCAAAGGAGTAGAATTATGGCAGCTTATTTAGAACATATGGCTCTTTATGTAAAAGATTTAGATTGGCATATAGAGTTTTTTAAAGAAGTATTAGATATGGATATACGTATGACAAATGGTCAATCTTCGCCTAATAGACAAGTATGGCTATATGGCGGGCTTCAACTTATTGAAGATTTAAATTTTAATAACTTTGAAGGAAGAAGTGCTCACTTAGGAATTATGGCAGAAAACCAAAAAGAAGTATTAGAAAAAGCTTATGCAAGAGGTGTAAAAGAGTTACCTCAAGGACATAACTGGTTTAAACTACCTAGTGGCTTATGTATCGAAGTCAATAAAGTAAAAGAAAATGCCGTACAAGAATATTTAAATATTGACCCATGGCTTTAAAAATAATAAAAAAACTCGGGACAGTAGGTAGATTTGCTTTTACACAAATCTATCTACTGTCCCAATAATTCTTTTTTAATTACCTATTATATTCATCCTTCAATATATCCATTAACACAGCACTTCTATAATTTCCTTGAGGATCAAGCCAGCAATCCCTTTTTACCCCTATCTCATTAAACCTTGCCTTTTTATATAGTCCCTGAGCTCTTTTATTCTCCACTAAAGTATCTAGTTCTATCCTATGCAGGTTATAAGTGTTAAACAAATACTTCAAAAACAACCTCAAAGCTTCATACCCATATCCCCTATGCTGCTTTTCAATTTCACAAATCTTTATCCCAATCCCGCAGCACTTATTAACCAAATCCAAATCATTAAAAGACAATTCCCCTATAGCATTACCGGTGCAATTTTCAATGATGATAAACCTTCTAAAAGCCCTATCTTCAGATTTATCCGCTGCTTCATTAGCAATAGAAAAAATCAATCCCTCCTCCGTTACATTAAGTCCATCCTCAAAACCAACATGCTTCATCAACTCTTTATTCCTATACCACCTACAAAGCAAAGAAGCATCCTCTATTTTTATTGGCCTAAAAGAAACATATTTCCCCACTACCATATAATAACCCCCTTTTTATTAAGTACTATAATATTAAATTCATATTTATCAAAACCACAGATTATGAAATTCCCGCCCCAACCTCTGCAATAAATTATCCAAAGGATAATTTAGAGCCTTCTCTCCCTTCTCTTGCCAAAGGCACTTTACTCTGCCCTTTTTGGCTTTCCACTTAAAAAGGTCCTAAATCAAAAATTTAGAACCTTTTTAACATTCACTTGCCGCTAGGCAACATTAACTTGCCCCACAGGGCAGCATTCACCTGCCTATAGGCAACATTCACTTTGGCGGAGCATCTAGCGGAGCCAACCTATTTCATTTTATATATATGAATATCTACAATAAACTCAGGTCCACCAACTTCTAAGCTTGCTACATACACCCCACTATTAAGTTCATTATATTTACTATTCCTATCAAGATAAAATTTAGGGACAGTTGAAATCCTTCGCTTTTCATCCGTTAATATACCTTCATTTTCAATAGCAATATATTCGCCACTATCTGTTTTTAGCAAATACTTTGCAAAAACATGATTGCCACAATTATTAGTTATACTCCAATCAGCTCCCCCGGAAACTACTGTACCTTTAAATATACCATCTACTTCTCCACCAATAATAGGAATTACATTTAACTGTCCTTCTGGTCCTGCCCCAACAGGCATAACCTCTCCACATTTTACTCTTATATGAAGTATCTCTTCAGCCGCTAAATTAATCAAACTACATCTCTCCCTGTTATTTAATTATAATGTAGAAACTCCCTATGGAGTTTTCTCCTTATTATAAATATTCTTAACGCAATTCTACAGCTTTTGTAGTTATACTTACTTTAACAGCCATTGAATTGCAGGTTCTAACATCTTACCCCAAAATTCAAAATTATGGACTCCTTCACTTTCTTCATAAGTAAACTCAACATTTTGGCTTTGCAAAAATTCCTTAAATTCTCTATTTTCATTTATCAAAAAGTCATTAGTTCCACATGCTAAAAACATTTTTGGCATAACATCGCCATTTTTTTGTATTCTTCTCACTAACTCCTCTGGATTTTTACTACTTGTCGCAACCTTATCCCTATCTCCAAAGATTGATTCATAATACTCATAATTAGCAATACCATTATCAATGTTTCTCTCCATTTTTTCATAACCATGAATTATTAATGCTGATGATAAAGCAAACAACTTAGAAAATGTATGATTATACATTAAGCCAGTATGTATTGCGCCAAATCCCCCCATTGATAATCCCCCAACAAATGTATCCTCAGCTTTAGCTGACAATCCAAAAGTTTTTCTAGTATACTCAACCAATTCCTCGCCAATATAAGTACCATATTTCCTGCCAGTTTCCTTAGCATCAAGATAAAAACTATTTTCACCATAAGGAAATACAACACATAAGTTATATTTAGACGCTAATTGATTAATATTAGTATTTAACATCCAATCAGTATTACCAGCCGAAAATCCATCTAGCAGATATAAAGTTTTCATATTTCTCTTAAAATTCTCATTATCCGCTGTATACATTTCAGGTATATCATTAGGTAAAATAATATTAAATGGTACCGCTCTACTTAATGATTTTGAAAAAAAATTAAAACTTCCTATAGCCATTGCCATCCCTCCATATTTTTAATAAATATATTTATTAAAGCCTATAATAATTTATAGCCTCACCTTAAACCAAACACACTCTGCGATAAAATTATCCAAAGGATAATTTTAATCTCTTCTCTCTTTGTCTTCAGGCACCCTACTCTTCTCTGCAATAAATTATCCAAGAGATAATTTTGAGCTTTCTCTCCCTTCTCCTGCTGTAAGCACCTTACTCTGCCCTTTTTGGCTTTCCACTTAAAATGCTCCTAAATCAAAGATTTAGAGCTTTTTAACATTCACTTGCCGCCAGGCAACATTCACTTGACCGACAGATCACCTTTCACCTGCCGCTAGGCAACATTCACTTTGGCGGAGCGTCTAGCGGAGCCAACTTAACTTCCTGTACTTTCATATCGAGACATTCCCCAAAGCCATATCCTATAAGCCACCACTATACTAAGCACACTAACCAAAAAAGTTAATAAAACTCCAGTTACAAAGCTTCCCTTCCCCAATATATAGGCAGCCGGAAAATACCCTGTAAAAGCAAAAGGAATAATAAAAGTCAATATTCCCCTGATCCATCCTGGATAAATAGTGATTGGATACTTTACAAATGTACTTAACTGATAAGCCATATATAAATAGCTTTGAGCAAATTTTACCCAGAATGCTATTGAAGCCACTGCCAATTTAATTGCTGTATAAATTACAGTTCCGCATAAAATTACAAAGATTAATGCTATGATTCTTCCAACAGTAACCTCTAAGCCAATCTTGCTCCAGGCTGTAACTAAAATAATTGTACCTACTATTATTTCACCAAACCCATCTGGCTGAAATTTTTCTACGATAATTTGAAATAAAGGATTTAATGGTCTTACTAAATACCTATCAAATTCTCCCTGCACTATTATTCTGCCGCTTAACATCCAGATCTGATCGGTAAATACATGATCAATTCCTCTTGGTATCTGAGCGAATCCATAGATAAATAATATTTCATAAAAACTCCAGCCCTTTAAATTTGGTATAGATTTAAAAACAAGGCTGATAAAAATAATCCCAATTCCCTGCACTAATAAAAATCCGATTAATCCTAAAATAAAATCTGCCCTATACTCTATTAGTGTCTTGATATATTGCTCTAAAAACTTTCTATATAATTTTAAATATCTCTTCATATATCTAGCCTCCTAATATAGTAAGATTCTTTATTAACTTTTTCCACATCACCTTTGAAATTATTATTAATACTATAATCCAAAATATCTGCTTTACTAAAGAAATTAAAATATCTATGCCTGTTATTTTACCTAAGAAAATCATTGATGGTGTATAAATTGCCGAACTGAATGGAAAGAAATTAATTGCTTTCTGTGCCCATAACGGGAAAAATGCTATAGGAATTAATGCTCCTGATAATAAATTTACAATAGCCTGCATTATTTGTGACAAACCCCACATGTTTGTTATCTTAAACGAAATTAGTCCAAATATATAACTAAAATAAAAACTTATAAATACTCCTAAGATTATGCTTAATAAATATACTAATATTCTGCCTATTCCTATTGAGCCAAAAAATCTAAAAGATAAATATACAGTTACTGAAAAAGCTATTATAAAAATTACTACAAAATTATAAAATACATTTCCTAAGCCTTGAAAAAACATTCTTTTTTCGTAGCTTATGGGTCTAATTAAATTAACTGCAATTGAGCCATTCTTTACTTCTTCTGCTATGGGATAACTTATATCCACTGAAGTTATTAACATAGTTAAAAATGAAATTATTACATAGATAATCATTTCATTCATGGTAAAGCCATTTATTACTTCGCTTGTTGAACTCTCATAAATAGCCCTCCATAAATAATATGTTACAGCCAGCATTAATCCATCACCAAACATAAACATAATTACATTTGCCTTATACGCAATCAGCCTTTGAAACGAGTTTTTTGCAAAAGGCAGATAAATTTTAATATCCTTCATCATTGCCATCTACACCTCATTTTTATACATTTTTTTCACAATATCTTCTATACTTGTTTCCTTGATATTAAAGTCTACTACCTTAAATTTCTTCATAACTTCTCCAATAATATCAGCTGAAGATACCTTATTTTTATTAAAGGTAATGACTAACTTGTTATCAATTGCTTTTACTTTAAAATCATCATCAATAAATTTAGTTAAATTTAATTTATCTATAAGTGGCTTGTCCTTTAATTGAATTTCAATATTAGTCAAATAACCAAACTGTTCTTTAACTCCTGCCAATTCACCATCATAAATCTTTTTCCCATTATCTATAATAATTATCCTGCTGCATAGCTCTTCAATATCATTTAAATCATGGGTAGTTAAAATTATTGTTGTGCCATATTTTTTATTTATTTCTTTTATAGCAGTTCTTACGCTTTCCTTTACTACAATATCTAATCCAATAGTAGGTTCATCTAAATATATAATCTTTGGATTATGAATTAATGCTGCTGCTAAGTCTGCCCTCATTCTTTGTCCTAATGATAATGTCCTTACAGGTCTTAAAAAGAATTCTTCAAGGCCTAATATTTCCTTTAAATACGTCATTCTCTCCTCAAAATCCTCATCACTGACATTATATATCTCCTTTAGTAATGAGAACGTTTCCGAAATAGGCAAATCCCACCATAGCTGAGTCTTTTGTCCAAATACTACTCCTATATTTTTTGCATTAGCTTTCCTATTTTCATAAGGAACTACCCCATCTACCGTTACTTTACCTGCAGTAGGTGTAAGGATTCCTGTCATCATCTTAATAGTAGTAGATTTCCCTGCACCATTAGCTCCGATATATCCTACTACTTCCCCATCGCTTATCTCAAAGCTAATTTGGTCTACAGCCTTTTTTACAGTGTATTCAGTCGAAAAG
>CAKVNP010000130.1 GCA_934777095.1 uncultured Clostridium sp.
AAATTTGGTTAGTAGAAGATATAAAATTAGTTATCGATGAAATTGGTAGTAAGTGGAATTATCCATGTAATATAAAAATTGAAATATCAAAAAGAGCTACAAAAAGAATGGGAGCATTTTTTTATAAAAAATACAGAAATAAAATTGAACCGGTAAAGTTTGTTTTTGCAGAGGATTTAGTAAAAGGAAGCTATCAGGAAAAAATAGTGAAAGAAGTAATAATTCATGAATATATACATTACTACTGTGATACTAGAACGGGCGTAAGTAATGGGCATAATAAAGTTTTTAAAGAGGTATGCTGCAAGGTAGGGATTTCTGATAAAGCAACTTTCCGGTATAATACTGAAAAGAGCAGTACAGGGAAAAGATATAATATATATTGTAGTAATTGTAATAAGTTAGTATGTGTACATAAAAGAAAAGATGCAGCTCATAGGAAAGTTGATGAATATATTTCGAAGTGCTGTAAGGCAAAATTATATTTAAGGCAATAACGTTTAATAAAAAAAATCGTAATATATGTTTAGGTTTTAGCTTAATGTCATAAAAAAGTATTGAAAATTAAACCTATAGATACTATTATAATAATTAGTTTATAACAAAGGAGCTATTAAATTATGAGTAATGAACAAAACAACAATGAAGAAAGACAAATAATGACCTTTTTAGATGAAGACGGAAATAAAGTTGAATTTGAAGCAGTTGCAAGAATTTATTTAGAAGAAAAAGAATATTTATTATTAGCGCCAGCCGATGAGAAGGACTCAGAAGATATATATGTATTTAGAGTTGATGAAGTAGATGGAAAGCAGGAATTAAATTTAGTTGAAGATGATAATGAATTTATTGCTGTTAAAAAAGAATATAAGAAACTATTATATTAAGAGGAGATTTAAAAGTGAAGGTTAATGAAATAATTAATTTTTTAAATGAAAATGGATTATCTGAAGTTGAAGAATTAAGAAAAGAAAAAGATTTATTATTATTAAATTTCTATTTAGATTTCGATAAAGATATAATTGAGGCAGCAAGAGCATATGCAGATAATGAAAGCAGTAATGGAACAGAAGAGTGGATGAATGAATTCTATCTTCCATATCTTTATGATTATGCTAATGATGAAGTATTAGAAATTATGGAAGAACTTATTGAAGAATTTGAAGTTGAAGGTGAATTCATGGCATTTCAAAATAAAGAAGAAACTTCTGGCTATGTTCAGTTCATGGCACTCTTTACAAATGAAGAAAATGATGCTACAATAGAAGAAATAGTAAAGGATTACATGCAAGAAAAAATAAAAAAATAATGTAATAAATTACTATTGAATATAGCAAAATTTTTGCTATAATATAATCATAAATTAATCCTGAGATGTGCGTTTAGCTTATATTATTCGACCTACATTATGTTTACGGGATTTGCAAGAATATTTGTGGATGTCGGGCTTCCAGTAGTAGAAGATGGCAGAAGCAAATTGAGTGAAACCCACCTGCGAGCTGCAGGTGTGAGTATATGAGTGACCGGCATATTGGGAGATTATATATGTATTTAACACCTCGTAAGAGGTGTTTTTTCTTTAGAAAAAAGTTTGATGGGAATATGTGTAAAATTATTATATAATTAAGCAACCCTTGATCTTAGGGAAGTAAGTTTATGTCGGCGTTTATATCTTATATAAATATGCTTCTGCATTTTATAGACGTGATTGTCTAATTTTTCAGAAAGGTATACAATCAACATATTTGTTGGAGATAGAAAGAGAAGAAGGAAATTTAGTAAACATTTCAGCAACAATATTTTTTTACGTAACGACTTAATTTTCATATACACACCTCAAATATACTATTTATTCAGCAACTTATATATAAAATAATATACTCTATTGGGGAAAAATGGAAGAAAAAACGAGACCGATTTTCTTACAATTTTTTACAAAAAGTAAATAAATGCTTTATTTCCCATACAAACATATAAATAAATGTATTTTTAAAAATAAATACTAATAATAAGTTGATATTAATAAGAAAAAAATGTAAAATAATCATAAACAAATTAATTTTAGAAAGGACATAAAACAATGGATTATACTAATGCAAAAGAAGAAGTACTAACAAAAAGAATAAATGAGCTTTATAAGAAGAGCAAAGAAGAAGGTTTAACTGAGGCTGAAAAGGAAGAACAAGCTAAATTAAGAAGAATATACATAGATAGAGTGAAGGCCAACTTTAGAGTTCAACTAGAAGGCGTAGAGTTAAAAAATAAGCAATAATAAAAGGGTGGTAGGTTTTGTCAGTTCCAGTAGAAAAGCTAATTAAGGATTTTGACCTTGAAGTCTTAGTAGAAGGTGAAAAGGGAACGGAAGTAACAGTAAATGATATAAATAGACCAGGTTTACAACTGGCCGGATTTTATAATTATTTTGCTCCAGAAAGACTACAAGTTGTAGGAAAAGCTGAATGGAGCTTTATAGATGATATGGGTGTGGAATTGAGACGTAAAAGAGTAGATAAATACTTTAGTTTCAATTCTCAATGTGTTGTAATTACAAGAGGACTAGAACCACATGCTCAATTTATTAGAGCGGCAAAGAAGAATAAGGTATGGCTTTTAAGAACTGATATGGTAACAACAAGCTTTATTAGTAAAATGACTATATATTTATCAGATAAATTTGCTCCAGAAACTAGATTGCATGGTGTTTTAGTTGATGTATACGGAATAGGTATATTGATAACAGGAGAAAGTGGAATAGGAAAAAGTGAAGTTGCATTAGAACTTATTAAAAGAGGACATAGGTTAGTTAGTGATGATGCAGTAGATATTAAAGAAATAGATGGTGAACTTATAGGTACATCACCTAAGATTACTATTGGTATGTTAGAAGTTAGGGGAATTGGCATAATAGACATCTCATCTTTATATGGACTAAGTTCAGTTCAGCAATCAAAAAGTGTTAATTTAGTAATGCACTTTGAGCATTGGAAAGACGATGGTGATTATGATAGATTAGGAATAAATCAGGAAACGCAGGATATTCTTGGAGTAGATGTAAAAAGACTGAGGGTCCCAGTAAGACCTGGAAGAAATATAGCAGTAATAATCGAAGCTGCTGCAGTTAATTACAGACATTCATTAATGTCAAATATCACAGCCGTAGATATTATTGAAAGAAGAATGGAGAGCATATCTGAGGAAGAATATTAGGAGGAGAGAATATGAGTAAAGAAAGTAAAAATGCTTGGCTAAAGTTTGATGAAAAGGGAAAAAAAGAAATATTTGATTTCTGTGAAGGATATAAGAAATATATTTCAGATTGCAAAACTGAAAGAGAATGTATTACTGAGGCTATAAGATTAGCAGAAGCTAAGGGTTATAGAAATTTAGATGATGTAATAAAGGCTAATGAAAGTCTTGAAGCAGGCGCTAAAGTATATGTAAATAACATGGAAAAATCTTTAGTATTATTCTTAGTTGGTAATGAAGGTTTAGAGTCAGGTATGAGAATAATTGGTTCTCACGTTGATTCACCAAGACTTGACTTAAAACCAAACCCTTTATATGAAGATAGTGAACTTGCAATGATGGACACACATTATTATGGGGGAGTAAAAAAATATCAATGGGTTACTTTACCATTAGCATTACATGGTGTAGTAGTTAAAAAAGATGGAACTAAAATAAACGTTGTAATTGGTGAAGATGATAATGATCCAGTTGTTATGGTATCTGATCTTTTAGTTCATTTATCTGGTGCACAAATGCAGAAGAAAGCTGCTGAAGTAGTTGCTGGTGAAGATTTAAATCTTTTAGTTGGAAATATGCCAATTAATGATGAAGAAAAGAATGCTGTAAAAGCTAATGTTCTTGCATTATTAAAAGAAAAATATGATTTTGAAGAAGAAGATTTCTTATCAGCTGAAATTGAAATAGTCCCAGCAGGTAAATCAAGAGATTTAGGCTTAGACAGAAGTATGATTACTGGATATGGTCAAGATGATAGAGTATGTGCTTATACTTCATTAATGGCTTTATTAGAAGTGGAAGAAGTAGAAAAGACTTCAGTAATATTGTTAGCTGATAAAGAAGAAGTAGGAAGTATAGGAGCTACAGGAATGCAATCAAGATTCTTTGAAAATGCAGTAGCTGAACTTATGGATAGATTAGGAGAATATTCAGAATTAAAATTAAGAAGAGCATTAGCTAATTCAATGATGCTTTCTTCAGATGTAACAGCTGCTTTTGATCCAAATTATCCTTCAGCATATGAAAAGAAAAATGCGGCATTCTTTGGTAAAGGCTTAGCTTTTGCAAAATATACAGGAGCAAGAGGAAAAGCTGGCTGTAATGATGCAAATGCTGAATTTGTAGCATGGCTTAGAAATGTAATGGATAAAAATGATGTTGCATACCAATTTGCTGAACTTGGTAAGGTTGACCAAGGAGGCGGCGGTACTATCGCATATATCCTTGCTGAATATGGCATGGATGTTATAGACTGTGGTGTTGCACTACAAAATATGCATGCTCCATGGGAAGTAGCAAGCAAAATAGACGTTTATGAAACAATGAGAGGATACAAAGCATTCCTTCAAGAGTAATATAAAATAAAATCACCCCATTCACATAATATAATATTTTTGAATATATTATATTATGTGAAAAGGGGTGATTTTTTATGAAGTTTGATGTATCAAGATTAAAAAATTATGGACTATGGGTTTCAATTGCAGCATTGATTCCATTAGTTTTAAGTGCATTTGGAATAAATATTGTCCCTGATAAGTACAATGAAATAGTTAATGCGATACTTGCCATTTTAGTTATGCTTGGAATACTAAATAATCCAACAACACAAGTAAAAGGGTTTGGTGATGATCCTGTAGATGTAAAAAAAATTGAAAAATAAGATAGTTAATATTTCATTATGTTCATTATTTAAATAAAATATTTATAAGTTACTACAGAAATATATTATTGTGTAGTAACTTTTTTACATTAATTGACACTGTTTAATATTAATGGTAGAATAAAGTAAAAAGATGAAAAGGGTGAAAAGATGAGCAAATAATCTATTATTGGAATTAACAGAAATTGTTTTTAGATTACTATGGAATAAACCATAGTTTATTTCTGCTACCGATTTTAGATTATGATAGTTTTTGACCCTGTGTAAATATATATTACAGGTTTATTAATGTATGGTCTGTTTTCGGATAGTAATCTGAAAGCAGATTTTTTTATTAGGAGATGATATATATGTTACAGATAAATAAATTAACAATTAATCATTTAAAGGATTTAAGGATATTAATTAAGGATTTTTCATTAACGCTTAATGATGGGGATAAAGCAGCAATTATTGGTGAAGAAGGAAATGGCAAGTCTACGTTATTAAAGCTTATTTATGATGATAATTTAGTAGAAAATTATATTCAATATTCAGGAGAAATAATTAAAAAAGGATTAAAGATAGGATATTTAGCTCAGGAGTTAGATATAGATAAAAAAAGGCTAAGTGTATATGAATATTGTTCTTTAAATGACATATTCTTTAATTTATCACCTAATGAATTAGCAGTAATTGCAAAGAGATTAGGAATAAAAAATGAATTGTTTTATTCAGAACAAATTATGGACAGTCTATCAGGGGGAGAGAAGGTTAAAGTACAAATAGCGTGTATTTTAATGGAGGAGCCAGATATACTGCTTTTAGATGAACCATCTAATGATTTAGATATTGAAACAATAGAGTGGCTCCAGGAGTTTATAAATAGCTGTAAAGTACCAGTGTTATATATCTCCCATGATGAAATACTACTGGAAAATACGGCAAATATGATTATTCATATAGAGCAGCTTAAAAGAAAAACAGAGTCAAAAATAACAATTGAGCATCTAGGGTATTCAGAATTTGTAGAAACTAGGTTAAGACTTTTAAAACATCAAGAGCAGATAGCTAGAAAAGAGCGTAGTGATTATGAAAAACAGCAGGAGAAGTTTAGACAAATACAACAAAAAGTAGAACATCAGCAGAATGTAATTTCACGGGGAGATCCTCATGGGGGAAAATTATTAAAGAAGAAAATGCATTCAATAAAGTCACAACAAAGAAGGTTTGAAAAAGAATTTGAAAATTTTACAGAAATACCGGAGACTGAAGAGGCAATGTTTGTAAAGTTTTCTGAAAAGACTAAAATGCCTAATGGAAAGAGAGTTTTAAATTATGAAAATTCGCTGCTTAAAGTAAAAGATAAAGTTTTAGCTGAAGATATAAAATTAGAAATTTTTGGACCAAGGAAAGTTTGTATTATAGGAAAAAATGGCGTGGGTAAATCTACTATGCTTAAAGAAATTGCTAGCGAAATGCTAAAAAGAAAAGATATTAATGCATATTATATGCCACAGAATTATGAGGATTCTTTGGATTTAGAAAAAACACCAGTAGAGTTTCTTACTTGTATAGGAGATAAAGAAGAAAATTTAAGAATATGTACTTATCTTGCAAGTATGAAATATACCAGAAATGAAATGTTTCATAGGATAA
>CAKVNP010000131.1 GCA_934777095.1 uncultured Clostridium sp.
TAACAATAATTTCTATGTTCTGAATTAATATATGATATTCATTTTCATGTATTTCTAACTTTTTAACATGCCTATTATTTGAAAAACTTATAATACTATTTACTATGTACCATTCATTTTCTTTTTCAATAGTTATTACCTTTAGTCTTCTTTGCTTTTTGCAATTTGACTTTAAAGTATAGTAAAGGACCACTGAGTTATTATTTTGATTAATTCTATTTTCTAAATCACCCAAATCACTATTACTAATATAACTAATTAGTCTTTCCATTTAATTTATCACCTATTTTCTTTTTTACATTTATAAGTCTTATATCCTTTATATCGCTTTAATCTGAAAAAACTTAAGAACAAATTAATTTCTATTTAGATAATATTGATCTAAAAAGTTGATTATTTTTAAATCCATTTTAACTTTCCACTCACTCATTTTCCTTTTATTGATTATTTTTACATTTTATGTTATTATATTCCATGTATTTACATTTGATTAAAAAGGAGAGATATAATGAAAAAAAGAAAACTTTTTTCGATTTTTTTGGCATTATCATTAATTATGCCATCTACAACGACATATTCAGATACACTATTTCCAATCACCTATAATTCTGAAAACGGGTTATATTCTGCTGAGAAAATATCCCATCCTAATGATGACATAAAACAATCAGATGGGATAATTGATTACGACAGTGGTGAAAATGATAGGGGTCAAAATTATTCTTGGTCAGCAGTTGCATACGGAGACTATATGTATGTTGGTACACTTACTGGAGCAATTTCAAAAACATTACGAATAATTGCATCTCAGAACAACATAGATTTCAATGTTTTTAAAGCTACTATTGATGTATTATTCAATGGTAATCTTTATATGGATGATCCTATAAATAACCCTGATAATACTGATAGAAGTGCTTTACTTAAAATAAATACTAAAACTGGTAAAGTAGAAATAATTGCACAAGATAAATGTTCTTATCGTGCTGCTATAGAATATAAGGACAAGCTATATTTTGCTGCTGCAGGAAGCCAGCCATATCTTTTAGAGGTTGATCCAGCTACAGATACGACACAAGTTGTTTATACTAGTCAAAAACCATCAAATCCATATATTTCAGTAGGAATCAGAGGTCTTACTGTAGCAAATAATGAATTAGTTGCTAGTATGATTGGAGATAATGGAACTTATGTTGTTGCTTCAAATAATCCTTCAGATGGTCAGGATGCTTTTGAAGTAATTGCTACACAAGAAGATTTACTAGATTATCCTGCATACCATTATAATGACAGCATATTTGGCGGAGCTATCTGGGATATGGTAGAGTTTAATAATAAACTATATATGACTGTTGTTACCGGTAAAGCTGGTAATAAAGAAGCATTTGCAATGTTTTGTGGAGAAAAAGATTCTTCTACTGGTAAATGGTGCTTTAAACCTTTAATAGGTAATGAAAGTGATGGCGCAATTTATCCATTAGGCCTTGGAGCTGATAGATCAGGGGCAGCTAATTTATTTGTATATGCTAATCATTTGTATATTGGAGGATATAATGATCCAATGATTGCATTACCTTCTGCACTTAATATGGATTTTGAAGAATTATATAAAGACCTTTCTTCACCAGTATGTTTATGGAGAATGGATTCATCAGAAAATATTGAACTTGTTGCAGGTGAACCTAATGAGCTTTTCCCTACAGTATTAGGTAACCAAACTGCTGGTTTCGGTAGTAATATGAATCAATATGTATGGAGAATGTCTGAATATGATAATAAATTTTATTTAGGAACATTTGATATTTCAAGCTTAGCCTACCCTTTGATGCAGTTTACTAACGGTGATATTCTTAGAATGACACCTGAAGAAATAGAATCTCAAATTAATTATATTAAAGTATTAATCGACCTGCTAATTAAAGAAGATGAAATATCAATTAACAGTAATAATATTAAGGATACCTCTTCTGCTAATAACTTAGACATAACAAATGAAATAGAACCTGATTATGTAGAAAGTATTTCTGATTCAGATAAAGATTTGTTATCTGATTCTCTAGAAATTATGATAGATAATTTAGACAAAATCGAGGAAAATTTAGCTAGCACTGCTTATGTTACTTCTGAGACACGCTCTATTTCATTTAATCTATTAGAAATCTATGAAAAATTATTATCTGCATATGAAAAAATAAAAGACAAACTTCCTGAAGAGCTTGTGGATAATCTTGACAAAATATTAAATCAAAATACACTGCAAAATCTAACTTATTTCTTTGAAACATGCAATTATCTAAGTCAAGGTGAACGTGGTTTTGATTTATTTGCTTCTGAAGACGGGCTAAACTTTACTACTATTACAACTAATGGTTTTGGAGATCCTTATAATCATGGCTGTAGAGTATTTGCTCCAACAGATTCAGGATTATGTATTGGTACAGCAAATCCGTTTTATGGTACACAAGTATGGAAATTAATTGATAACTCTCGTGGAGAAATTATTAATTCATATATATATAATTCCTCAATAACTTATGATAAGAACAACAATCCTTCTGAAAATAGCACAGATATAAAGGTAGACTTTAATGGTAATACTTTAAAATCAATAGAATTAAATTATGAAGAATTAGTATCCGGAACAGACTACACAATATTAGATGATAAAATAGTTTTATCTAATGATTACTTAAATTCTTTAGAGATTGGATCCTATACCCTAAAACTAAAGTTTAGTGCTGGCGCTAATGGCATTGTTACCTTAAATGTTATAGATTCCACACCAGATGATAATGATGATAACGGCAATGACAATGACGATAATCCTAATACTAATCCTGGTTTAGATAATGGCTCTGACAATCCTTCTGATGATAATAAAAATGATAATTCAATAGATACAAATAATAAGAAATCAATAAATACTGACACATCCAAAGAAGAATCATTGCCAATAACAGGAACTCCATATTCTAGTATATTACCTGTATTCCTAGGTTTCTTAGCTGTTATTAATGGAGTAATCTTAAAAAGAAAAAAATTAAATCAATAATTTATTAACATAAATTAAGTAAAAAAAAGATGGATTCTTTGCGAATCCACTTTTTTTACTCAATTTAATCTTCCACAGCAGTATCTTTTTCTTCATCATCTTCTACTGCAACATTACCTGCTACAGTTGCTACTATTACATTTTCATCAAGATCTAATTTTATTTCTTTAGGTAATAGTAAATCTTTAGCTAAAATTTTATCACCATAATTTAAGCTGCCAACCTGATATTGAATGCTTTCTGGTAGCTTATCTGCTTCACCATATACTTCTACCTCTGGTACAATTACTTCTAATAGTAATTGTCTTCCTTCTAAGACACCTTCACCTTCAAATGTTACAGGCATCTTCATCTTAATTTTATCTTTCTTATCAATGTTTTGGAAATCAATATGAATTACCTTTCCATAAGGATCTGTCTGTAATTCTTTAACTACGCAGCTTTCAGTATGTCCATTTAAATTTAAGGAAACTATTGTGCTTTTAGCTAAAGTTAAAAGCCTATACATATCTCTCTTTGTGATTTTAATAGGTAAAGTGTTTTTAATATGTCTTCCATATAAAACACATGGAATTTCACCATTTCTTCTTACTTTTTTACCTTCTTCATTTCTTTCATATACATTAAATACTACATTTTCCACAATAACGCCTTCTTTCAATAATTGTAAGTTTCCTATATTTTTATTATAATACTTGGCATTATTTTCCACACATCTATTAACTTATATATTTTGAGGTGAAATTTGCTATATAACAAATTTATCGTCTATTCTCTCTTTTATTATTAATAATGCTTACCTTTATGAATATTAGTTATATGTTTTTAAGAAATAATTACCAGAATTGATATTATGCATATAATTTTTTTTAATAGTGTTCTTCATAATTACTTCTCCTACAATACTTTATAACTCATTTCACTATTTTACTAACCATTATTATAGCATTTTTTAATGAATATAAATAGCATCCTTAAGCAAACTATATACATATACTAATTTTAAGGAGGCCTATTTTATGATTAACAAAAAGAAAATCTTATTATTTATGATTTTTTCACTATTTATGCTGATTTTTATAAGCTGTGGAAACAAATCATCTGATAATAACAATGGAAATTTTAATACTAATAGTACTAACAAAGAAAGTTTTGATACTGATAATGTAACTCCACCAACTAATGAGGAATATTATAATTATCTGGGAGATAAATACAGTCAATATTTAGGTGATTTAGCACTTTATAATGATTATGATATTTTTGTAGATGACTTCACATACAATGGAACATATGAAGAATTTATTACTGCATATAACGGCGATTATGATAAACTAAAAACTAATCTAGAAGCTTTTAAGCACGACTTGCAGAATGATGTCGTAAAAGGTAATGCACAAGTAGATAAAGTTAATCAAGATGTTATCACAGCTATAGATAAAGCTATAATTTCAGTTGATGATTATACTGCAACTTTTGCAGAAAAAACTAAGGATTATGCAACATTATCAAAAGATGAGGTAGTTAAAGGATTAAGAACACTTGCCACAGCACCACATAATGCTAAGATAGAATTAGATAACTTAATGCGTGATGCAAAAACATCTTTAGGGCTTTAATAAAAAATAACCGTACATTTCTTGTACGGTTATTTTTATACCTTCTTAATGTCTTCTAGCAAAATTTACAAACTTAAATTTATCTGGCCTATGTCTTGATTCAGTATATTGAAATAAAGTAGTATCATCTAAGTAAGAATAAAACACAAAAATATTTTTCTGTGTTTTAGTAATAACATTCACCACTACATTCACCCTTAAAAAGCTTTTTTTTCAATACTTCTTTATATTGTTCTGTGTTTACATCAATAAGCTCTAAAGCTTTCTTTAAGTTCTTTACGTCCTTTTCCATATTATCTATAGAGTTTCCTCGGCCAACAACTTTCAAATGTGTAACTCCAGCTTCCTTAAGACTCTTTAAGAAGCATATACCACATCCTGTACTTCCAAGCATATAGCACTCCCCTTCACTATAAATTTCCTGTTCTTCTTCATACATTTCTTCAAGCATATTATTATATTTTTCTATTCTTTGCTCTACTGATTTATATCCATTAGAATCATTATCGATCTTAGTTAATTCATATGGTATTTGACATAAATGTACTAGTTCATCGCAATGAAGAGAACTACAGAAGCCTCCAGTGTAATGACATCTTTCATTTAAAATAAAAGCTTCATATTGAAGATTTTCCTTTTGATGATTTTTAATGCAGCTTTCAATATCTTCAATAGTATTTTTTCTATGGAAAATATATCTTGATAAATTAAATCTATTTAAAAAATCAATTGATAAGCTATTTAGTTCACAACATTCACCACTTAAATGAATTATAGGATTAATATCCTTACCATTTAAATATACTAAAAGTGCTATATCTGCTACAATAAATTCATTAAACCCTATTTCCATTAATTTTTTAATTAATAAATATATCTCTTCATATTGTTCTTCTAAGTAATACAAATAATTTAACGTAATTGTTACAGGAACTTTATATTTATCTACCATTTTCTTTAGTATTTTCATATCTTCAAAAGATCCTATATGTACATTATAGTAAAGAACTTCTCTCCTGTTTAAAGGAAAAAGTGTTCCATATTTATTATTCCATTCATAAGGAACAAAGCCACAGAAAACTTCATCAGCCCCAGCTTTAGCTAATCTTATATAATCATCAATGGACCCTAGTCCCGCTACTATTTTCATATCTTTTTCCTCTTCAAATTAAATTTAAGACAATTCTATCTATTCCATTATTAATATAATATTCTAATGCTTTAAAGTCCCTCAATAGAGTATCATCAAAAGCAAATAATGAGTTATATCTTCCTATCATTTTTAAATGCTTAGGATAAGTTAAAACATACTCATTACAATATTTAGGACACTCCTTTACCAGCTTCTGCTTTCCTCTATCCATATTGGTACACATTGCATATAAGGTACAGTATTGAGAGGTATTGGTTTGATAAAAAGGTAAGTGTAAGCTATGAGCCCCTTCTGCAACTTTGATTTGATAGCCACAGCTTTCATATTCATACCTTTCTATGTTATTATCTCTTAAAAACTTCTGATAAAATCCGCTATTTAAACTATTTTCAGCCATCAGACCCTTATTTTCCTCATAGCCTTTCTTATAAGCATATCTCGGATCCTTCTTTCTTTTATTAAGTAAAACACCTAAAGAAATCTTAAACCTTTTACTTTTCCCTTTAAGAAGCTCTAACATTCCCCAATCGTTTATTACTATTTCAATTATTGTCTGCTCATCATCACACCACTTAGCTGCTTTATCCAAAATTTCGTTTATCCTATTAATATAGCACTCTCTCATATATGTAAAAGCTAAAGTTATCTGAAGCTTTTCTTTTTTAGCTTTATTTAGTAAGTCCATCAATTGATTTATACTTGGAAATAGAT
>CAKVNP010000132.1 GCA_934777095.1 uncultured Clostridium sp.
TATTACACTTAATTCTATTGATATTAAATAAAGTATTATAGTATAATTTAATTGTAATTTATTTACAATTGGGGTGAGCTTTTTGGCATAATTTATTAGTAAGCTTCTTAATATATTTCTTATATTACTAATTGCTTTTCTAATCCTTAATAGATATTATGTCGTTGAATTTTCAAGTACATTAAGGAATGTTTTTATATATTTATCATTAATTATTATCCTGCTTAATTCTATTATCCAGTTATTAAAAGGAAGTAAGTTTAATAAATTTATCGGCACAGTAATTCTGCTTAGTGCTATTATTGGTGGAATATCAGTAGTGATTAATAAACAGCTTAATTCATTTATTTATATCTGCATAATTTTTTCATTAGTAAATAGTATTTTAGAATTAATATATCCAAAGTCATAATTTTTTAGTATGTCAATCATATTATATCTCTTCAAATAATATTAATAAGTATAATATTGTTTGAAGGGATATAATTATGAAGAAAAAAATAATATATTTTTCATCACTTACATTAACAGCAATCTTTTTATTTTATTGTATATTTATTAATTCTACATATTCAAAATTCGATTCTGCTAATGTAAAAAACACTATAAATTATCTATCTTCTGATGTTTTTAATGGACGCCTTGCGGGTAGTGTTGAAAACTCAATGGTTAGCACAATTATTAAAAATCGTTTTATTTCTTATGGGTTAAAATCATTAAGTGATAGCTATACTGAAGATTTTCAAGTAACATGTCCTGTAAAGCTTGGCTCTGATGGTTATATGAAAATTAGTCTTCCTTCAGGTGAACAGGTAGATTTCAACTATGGAATTGACTTTAAAGAAGATATGATTAATTTTAAGAACAATACCTTTACTTTTTCAAATGCAGATTCTATTAATATTTTTTCTTCTTCCATAGAAGTATGTTGTGATGAAGGAAAAATTCTCTTTTTTGTCTGTGATAATGATAATCTCTTATTTAGGAGTTCTTTTTTGAAAGATTTTCCTTTTGATGCAACAATAATGATTACAAAAAACACTTATAAATCACTTGTTGCCTCACTTTTAAATGGCGATTCCATTGAACTTCATATTCCCTTTACTACTGAAGAAAAAACTATTAACAATGTTATTGGAGTAATTAAGGGGTCTAATAAAAATCTTCCACCTTTAATCTTAACTGCTCATTATGATCATTTAGGATCTGATGGTGTAAATAATATTTACTCCGGTGCTTTAGATAATGCTTCTGGTATTTCTGTAGTATTGGAATTCTGCCGCAGCCTATCTACTTATGCAAAACCAGACCGCGATATAATTTTTGTTGCTTTAAATGCCGAAGAATTTGGTCTGCTAGGTTCTCAGAAATTTGCTGAGGATAATTATTTTAATATTAAAAATTCTGAAGTGATTAATTTTGATATGATTGGAGCTAAAGATACACCAATATCTATTATGCAAAGCTCTGCCTATAAAAATAAAGACTCAAAATTATTAACCGAAATAACTAAAATATGTACAGATAACTCTAAAACTTATGAAGTGCTATATGAGGATTCTAGTGACCATAGCAGCTTTAATAATCTTGATATAGATGCAATAACTCTTTGCCATGAAGACAAATCTGCACTGCATACCCCTAATGATACAATCGATAATATCGATGAAAAAGCAATTACCGATGTATATGAAATTGTCCAGGCAAAAATAGATGATGCCTGCTACAATTCTTTTGATACTTTCTTATATAGTAAAAAATCAATTTACCTTTGCTCTATTATTTTAATCTCACTTCTAATAATAGGACTATTAAATACTAATTTAATTAAAGGAGAAAAAATTAATAAAAAGCATTAGCAGAAATCTTTCTGCTAATGCTTTTTTAATAATTAGTTATTTGATTTTAGATATGCAGAGATAAATTGATCTATTTCACCATTCATCACAGCATTTAAATTGCTAGTTTCTTCATTAGTTCTATGATCCTTAACCATGGTATATGGATGGAATACATATGACCTTATCTGACTTCCCCATCCCATATCCTTTAATTCACCAGTTAAATCCTCAATCTTTTCCTTATGAGCTCTTTCCTTTAACTCAATAAGCTTAGATTTAAGCATTGACATTGCAGCATCTCTATTAGCAAACTGGCTTCGTTCATTTTGGCATTGTACTACAATTCCAGTTGGTAGATGTGTTATTCTTATAGCTGACTCTGTCTTATTTACGTGCTGTCCGCCTGCTCCGCTGGCTCTATAAGTGTCTACCTTTAAATCATCAGGTTTTATATCGATATCCTGATCCTTTGTAAGCTCTGGTAATACTTCCACTGAGGCAAAAGAAGTCTGTCTTTTACCATTAGCATTGAAAGGTGAAATTCTTACAAGTCTATGGATTCCTTTTTCAGCTTTTAGATATCCATAAGCAAATTCTCCCTTAACCTTTAAAGTAACATTTTTTATTCCTGCTTCATCACCTTCTAAAAGGTCAATTGTTTCAACGCTATATCCCTTTTTTTCACACCATCTCGTATACATTCTTAATAGCATTTCTGTCCAGTCATTAGCATCAGTTCCACCAACACCTGCATGAAGATTTAATATCGCATTATTTCTATCATATTCTCCTGATAATAATAGCTCTATTCTATATTCTTCTACTTCTTTTTCAACATCTCTTATTTCAGTAATAACTTCATTGGCTGTCTCTTCATCTTCCTCAGCCAGTTCAGCTAATACTTCAATATCATCTATCCTATTTACAAGATTATCATATCTTTCAATTTTGTCTTTAATAGCTTTACACTCTTTAGTAACTTCTTCTGCTCTTTTTACATCATCCCAGAATCCATTTTCCTGCATTTGCAGTTCTAGCTCTTGAAATCTTTTTTCTAAGCTTTCCCTGTCAAAGTGAAGCCCCCATTTCTTTTAATGTTTCCTTTAAACCATTTAGCTTAGACATTTCTTGCTCTAGCTTAATTAGCATTTTTCCACTTCCCAACTAACAATTAATATGGCAAATGGAAAATGGCAACTCCATTTTCCATTTGCAAAATATATATTATGCTTCTCTTCCACAGCAGTTTTTATACTTTTTGCCGCTTCCGCAAGGGCATAAGTCATTTCTGCCTACTTTATTATCATTTCTTGCTGGTTCTTTCTTAGCGCTCTTTCCATCATCTCCATGGCTAGCAGATGTTTCTTCAGCAACCTTTTCTCTTTCCACTGGTCTTTCAACTTTTACATGGAATAAGAATTTAACAGTTTCCTGCTTAATTCCAGCAATCATTTCTTCAAACATTGCACTACCTTCCATTTGGTATGCTTGAATAGGATCTTGTTGCTTATATGCTCTTAATCCCATTCCTTGTTTTAAATGATCCATATTATCTATATGAGCCATCCATTTTTGGTCAACAACTCTTAAAAGAACAACTCTTTCTATTTCTCTCATTTGTTCTTCACCAAATTCAGCTTCTTTACCCTTATAGATTTCATCTACTACGTCTATAAGCTTTTTAGTTATTTCCTCATTTGATAAATCTGCAAGTTCTTCCACCGTAACATAACCATGAGGAAGACAGATATCTTCTAAATATTTAAGCAGCTTTTCAATTTCTAATTCAACATTCTGCATTTCTCCAATTAAATGTTCATTAACAGCTACAGATATTACTTCTTCAATCATGCCTTGAATTTGTGATTGTAGATCCTTACCATCAAGAACTTCTGCTCTTTGTCTGTAAATAACTTCTCTTTGAAGGTTCATTACATCATCATAACCTAATAAGTTCTTTCTTATATCAAAGTTATTTCCTTCAACTTTCTTTTGAGCATTTTCTATTGCTTTAGTAACCATTTTACTTTCAATAGCTTCATCCTCTTGAAGTCCTAACTTATCAATAACTCCTTGAATCTTTTCTGAACCGAATATTCTCATTAAGTCATCTTCTAATGAAATAAAGAATACTGATTCCCCTACATCACCTTGACGTCCTGATCTACCTCTTAATTGATTATCTATTCTTCTAGATTCATGTCTTTCTGTACCAATTACCTTTAGTCCGCCTACTTCAATAACATTATCACCTAGCTTGATATCAGTACCTCTACCAGCCATATTAGTAGCTATAGTAACCATGCCGTATTCACCTGCATGAGATATTATTTCAGCTTCCTTGTCATGATATTTAGCATTAAGAACTTGATGCTTAATTCCTCTCTTCTTTAATAATGAAGATAAGAATTCTGATTTTTCAACGCTGGCAGTACCAACTAAAACCGGCTGTCCTTTTTCATGTGCTTCAACTATTTCGTTAACGATAGCTTTGTATTTTCCTACCTGATTTTTATAAATCATATCATGTCTATCAATTCTTTGAACTGGTTTATTTGTTGGAATAGCAATAACATCTAAAGCATAAATTTCTCTAAATTCATTTTCTTCAGTTAATGCTGTACCTGTCATACCAGATAATTTATTATACATTCTGAAATAATTTTGGAATGTTATTGTAGCTAATGTCTTAGATTCTCTTTGAATCTTAACACCTTCCTTAGCTTCAATAGCTTGGTGAAGACCATCTGAATATCTTCTACCTTCCATTAATCTTCCTGTAAACTCATCTACTATAACAATTTGGCCTTCCTTAACCATATAGTCTTTATCAACTTTCATTGTATAGTTAGCTTTTAACCCTTGAGTTACATAATGTTGTAATTCTAAATGCTCTGCATCAGCATAGTTATCTATATTGAAATATCTTTCTGCCTTAACAATCCCATTATCAGTTAATAAAACTGCATTTGCCTTTTCATCAACTGTAAAATCTTCTTCAGGTAATAATGTCTTTACAAAGTTATCTGCTACATTATAGAACTTGGTTGACTTATCTCCCATTCCAGAAATAATTAATGGAGTTCTAGCTTCATCAATTAAAATAGAGTCAACTTCATCGACAATTGCAAAGTTTAGTCCTCTTTGCACTCTTTCTTCCTTGTAGATAACCATGTTATCTCTTAAATAATCGAAACCAAACTCATTGTTAGTTCCATATGTTATATCACAGCTATAAGCTTCTCTTCTTTGTGCTGGAGTTAATCCATGAATAATAACTCCTGTAGTAAGCCCTAAAAAGCTATATAATTGTCCTACTAACTCAGCTTGAGTTTTTGCTAAGTAATCATTAACTGTAATAACATGTACTCCGTTTCCTGTTAATGCATTTAAATAAGCGGCCAATGATGCAACGAAAGTTTTACCTTCACCTGTCTTCATTTCAGCAATTCTTCCTTGGTGAACAACCATACCACCAATTAATTGAACTCTAAAATGTTTGATTTGAAGCACTCTCCAAGAAGCTTCCCTACATACTGCAAAAGCCTCTGGCAATATGTCATCTAATGTCTCTCCATTTGCTAGTCTATTTTTAAATTCATCTGTCTTTTCTCTTAATTGTTCATCTGTTAGCTTTTGCATATCTACATCTAATGCCTCTATTTTATCAGCAATAGATTCTAACTTTTTTACTTCTCTCTCACTATATGTTCCAAATAGTTTTTCAATAAATCCCATAAATATGTCCTTTCATCATTTATATAAATGATTTATGTGTTTATTTCTTTTTATAAATTATACCATTTACTATAAATATAATTCAACTAAAAAAGTCGCCTATAAAAAAGTATAGGCGACTTTTAATATATTATTTATATTCCGGCTTTAATAACCCATAATTTCCATCTTTTCTCTTATATATAACATTCACGCTATCAGTAGCTGCGTCCCTATATACGAAGAAATTATGTTCCACTAATTCCATCTGCAGCATTGCTTCTTCTGGGCTCATAGGCTTAACATTAAAGCTTTTTACTTTAACTATTTCTCCATCCTTCTCATCATCATCCCCGAAAGCTAATGGTTCAAAATTATTAAATCTTAGTGATTCATTATTCCTTCTTTGTAATTTAGTTTTTTGTTTTCTAATTTGTCTTTCCAATTTTGCCTGAACTAAATCAATAGATTTATACATATCCTCAGTAGCTTCCTCACATCTTAAGATAACTCCATTAAAGGGTATAGTAACCTCAAATATCTGGCTGTTTTTTTGTACAGTCAATGTAGCACGAGCTTCAATCTGCGGTTCAAAATATTTGTCTAACTTTGATATCTTCTTTTCTATCATTTCCCTTAACGCTACTGTTATATCAACATTTTTCCCTATTACTGTTACTTTCATAAAGTCAGCCCCTCTCATATTCATAAATCTAGTTAAATATGTTTCATTAATGATATTTTATCACTATTTTACTTATTATACAATAAATTGAAAATTAAATTTCAGAAAATTTCGTCTTTTTTTTTCGACAAAAAAATAACTAATTCCGAAGAATTAGTTATTTCTTATAAAGCTAGCTGACCTGGATTTTGCCCCCACACTCGCCTACTGGAGCTTTTGCTACCCGGACTTAACCTCTCACTACTAACACTCTCAACATCTCTGTTGGTAGGACTAACATCTATACCGCAC
>CAKVNP010000133.1 GCA_934777095.1 uncultured Clostridium sp.
AAAATATCTAACCTTAATAAAATAAGGAGCTCATTATGAGCTCCTTATTTTATTACTAAAACATCAGTGTGTTATTTAGATAGGTATTGAGTTTTTTCATCATAAAAACGTTTTGATCTATATGTTCAAACATATTTAATATCTGATTCTTACTAAGAGACATATTTTTTTCTAAAGAATCCAGCATATCTTCTTTTTCATATTCCTCCACTAAACTCCTGCCAATTTCATTAACATTTTTATAGAACTCTACATCTGCAAAAATTTTACTGTTTCCCCTGTTATTTTTTTCAACTAATTCTACAAATCTTTTTATACCATCTTCACCAAAATCATATTTCTCTATTCTTGTGATAAAATCATATTCTTTATTCATCTTTTTAATCAATTCTCTTTTATTTATTGCTGATGATTCTTCAGCTAATTCCATAATTTCATATTCATCTATGGCATCTATAAAAACATTTTCTTCTTCTTTTCCGAAAAGCTTTGTTACGTAAGCAGATGGAATTACTACATACTTTAAGAATCCAATTACGCCTTCAGTATCTTCAAAAGAATACCAATTTGAAAAATAATTATTGCTATAACCATTTACTAGCGAAAACTTTAATACATAATCTTTAGGTTCAATACAAATGTCTTCCTGCTTAGATAAATAATTTTCCCAATAATAAACTAAATTATATTTTTTCATCACACACCTCCTGTAAATTCAACCTAAGTTACATAAATTCAGCTTGTACATAGCATAATTACGAATTTCAACTAAGACTATAAATATATTTTATCCAAAATATTTTGAAATATTACTATTTATTCTTTATTCTTCTTCTAATACTTTTGTTTCTTCTTTACTAAACTCTTCTATTGCTGATTTTACACATCCCATAAGCTTCTTTTGGTACTCTGAATCGCCTAACATTCTATCTTCCTCATAATTGCTCATAAACCCCATTTCTAAAATTACTACTGGTACTTCTGACCAGTTAAACCCTGTTATATCTGCTCTTTCAAAAACTCCATTAACCTTAATACTTTCTCCTTTAAGCTGATCCTTTAATATGTTAGCAAAACGGCTACTATCTTCATATATATTGCAAGCATTGATACATTTCCTTGATGGTATCAAGATAGTAGCTCCTGTTTTGCTACTATCTAGCACACTATCACAATGTATCCTGACAGTTATATCTGCATTAGCTTTATTTGCCATCTTTGCTCTTTCAATATTACTAATATTAACTTCATTTGTTTCCCTAGTCATCACCACGTCATACTTATCTTCTGCAAGCATTTCTTTAAGTATTAATGCTGCCTCTAAATTAACCTTATACTCTGGATTTTTAGTGGCTACGCCTGCTGTTCCTGCCGAAACTCTTGCCTTTAAACTCCCTGATCCTGGTGATACTGGCTCACCCCTAGAATCACGCTCTGCTTGATGTCCCGGATCAATACAGATTATCATTTTTTTAGCTGTATTTTCTTTTACTTCTTCCTCTGGTTCTGTAATACACCCAAATCCCTGTACATTTACTGCCATAAGCATTACAGCTAAAATCCCTACAGCACGCTTTAATAATTCTTTTCTCATATTTCCTCCTTAATACTTAAAATTAATACTAGATTAATTTACCCAGTAAATCTAAAAAATAAACATATTATCGTCATCTCATAATTAAAAAAAGGCTAAATAAAAAAAGCAGTCAGTTAGGACTGCTTTTTTTAACTATTTAATAACTAATTCTACTGGACAGTGGTCTGATCCTAATACTTCAGCATGAATATCAGCTGAAACTAATCTATCTTCCAATGACTTAGACACTATAAAGTAGTCAATTCTCCATCCCGCATTATTCTTACGAGCATTAAATCTATATGACCACCATGAATATGCACCAGTTTTATCTGGATTAAAATATCTAAATGTATCAATAAATCCACTTTGCAGCAGCTCAGTAAATTTTTCTCTTTCTTCATCAGTAAAGCCTGCATTTTTTCTATTAGTTTTAGGATTTTTTAAATCTATTTCTTTATGAGCTACATTTAAATCTCCACATACTATTACCGGTTTATTTTCCTCTAGCTTCTTTAAGTAACTTCTAAAGTCATCTTCCCATTTCATTCTATAATCTAATCTAGCAAGCTCATTTTGCGAATTAGGCGTATAAACAGTTATTACATAATAATCATCAAATTCAAGCGTAATAACTCTTCCCTCTTTATCATGTTCTTCAATACCTAAACCATATGATACTGATAGAGGCTTTACCTTAGTAAACATTGCTGTTCCTGAGTATCCTTTCTTTTCAGCATAATTCCAATATTGATGATATCCTTCTAATTCTAAATTTATCTGTCCTTCTTGTAGCTTGCTTTCCTGGATACATAAAATATCTGCATCTACTTCCTTAAAGTAATCTAAAAATCCTTTTGTTACACAAGCTCTTATGCCATTTACATTCCATGAAATTAACTTCATATTTCCTCCTAAGTTCAATTATATATTAGTATAAAGGATGCTTATCACAAAGAGCTTTTACTCTTGCTTTAACATCTTCTAAATTCTTATCCTTATTCTTAATGGCCTCATTAATTATATAAGCTATTTCCTTCATATCTTCTGTAGTAAATCCCCTAGTTGTCACTGCAGCTGTTCCAATCCTTATTCCTGAAGTTACAAATGGGCTCTTTGTTTCATTAGGTACTGTATTTTTATTAACAGTTATACCTATTGAATCTAAAAGTGCTTCTGCTTCTTTTCCTGTGATATCCTTATTATTTAAATCAACTAGGATTAAATGATTATCTGTTCCACCAGAAACAAGTTTAAAGTCATATTTGACTAATTCCTCACCTAATACCCTACAGTTTTCTACCACATTATCTATATAAGTCTTAAATGAAGGATCTAAAGCCTCTTTAAAACAAACTGCTTTTGCAGCAATTGTATGCATTAGTGGTCCACCTTGCATCCCTGGAAAAATATTTTTATCTAAGGCTTTAGCATATTTTTCTTTACAAAGGATTAAGCCTCCTCTTGGCCCTCTTAAAGTCTTATGTGTTGTTGATGTAACAAAATCAGCATAAGGTACTGGTGATGGATGTGCTCCTGTTGCAACAAGTCCAGCTATGTGAGCCATATCTACCATTAAGTATGCACCTACTTCATCACATATCTCTCTGAATTTCTTAAAGTCTATTATTCTAGAATATGCACTTGCACCTGCAACAATCATTTTAGGCCTATGCTTTAAGGCTAGCTCCCTTAATTCTTCATAATCTATTCTTTCAGTTTCCTTGTTAACTCTATATGCTACAAAGTTAAATAATTTCCCTGAAAAATTTACTGGTGATCCATGAGTAAGATGTCCACCATGACTTAAATTCATTCCTAAAACAGTATCTCCTGGCTCTAAGACAGTAAAATATACTGCCATATTTGCTTGTGATCCTGAATGTGGCTGAACATTAGCATGTTCTGCACCAAATAATTTTTTAGCTCTATCTCGTGCCAAATCTTCAATTTCATCAACTACAAAACAGCCCCCATAATATCTCTTTGCTGGATAGCCCTCAGCATATTTATTAGTTAAATATGAACCCATAGCCTCCATAACAGCTTTTGACGCGAAATTCTCTGATGCAATAAGCTCTATACCATCCCTTTCACGCTTCAACTCTTTTTCTATCAAATTAAATATTTCTTCATCTGTTTTAACTAAATTTTCATAATACATTTTATCACCCCAACTAATTTAATTAAAATCGCATATTATAAAAATTATAAAGTTAAAATTTCAATATTTCAACCATTTTTTGCATTTTACAATCTTTTTGTTAACTTTAGTTATTATTAGTATATTTCTGAATTCAAATATATATCCATATAACATAGATTTAACACCTTTATTATGCTATAATACAGATAAATTTTATAGTAAAGGAAGTATATTATGAATGAAATTCTTCAAGTAGCTATGCTAGCAGGACAGATTATTTTGGAAAACGGTGGAGAAACATACAGAGTTGAAGAAACTGTTTGGCGAATCTGCAAAACTTTTGGTGCTGACGTAGCTGACTGTTATGTTACGCCTACTGGAATAATTGCTTCTATCTGCCATGGAAATGAAGTCTATTCACTTACTAAAAGAATTGTGAATAGAACTGTTGATTTAAGTAAAATAGATGGAGTGAATGATCTATCAAGAAATATATTATCACGAAATCTTACTGTAGAAGATTTAAAAAAAGAATTATTAGAATTAGATAAAGGTACACGTTATTCCTCACTTACGACCTTATTCTTCTCTGCAATAGGTGCCGGAGGATTTACAGCATTATTTAATGGTACCGCTAAAGATATGTTTTCTGCCTTTTTAATTGGTCTGCTGATCAGATTAATTACTACTAAGGGAAATAAACTAAAGCTTAACTTCTTCTTTATTAATTCCATTGCCGGTGCAGTTACTGCCTTTATGGCAATAGTATTATTTAAATTAGGTATAGCCAGTGACATTGATGCTACCATTATAGGTTCCATTATGCTTCTTGTACCTGGTCTTGCAATAACAAATGCCATTAGAGATACAATAGCAGGTGATTTAATTTCCGGATTATCTCGTGCGTGTGAAGCTATTCTTATTGCAATTTCAATAGCAGTGGGAACAGGTTCTGTGTTAAGCCTTTGGATGTCTCAGATGGGAGGAATGTAAATGCTTCTAAAGTTATCTTTTATATGTTTTATTTCAACTTTTGGTTTTGGTATAGTATTTAATATTCGAGGAAAAAAACTGTTTTATGCTGCCCTAGGTGGTGGAATCAGCTGGTTCTTTTACTCCCTGCCATTACAATATGGTTTTTCAGAGGTAGCCTCTTTATTTATATCGTCAATTATTTTTAGTACATATTCTGAAATTATGGCAAGAGTACATAAAACACCAGTTACTACCTTCATAATCTGTGCGCTGTTGCCTTTAGTACCAGGGAGTGGTATGTATTATACTATGCAGGCTGTTGTAAATGGTGATATTTCTAAAAGTATCCGTCTCGGTCTAAATACTATAGCCTTTGCTGGCACACTTGCTCTAGGAGTTATATTTGTATCAACTATAACTTCAGTAATAGTTAGAACAAAACATAAAAAACTACGCAAACGTTTTTGGCAAAATTAATATAATATTATAAGGAACTCCCTCAGGAGTTTCAACCACAATTCATCATTCATCACTCATAATTCATAATTATTTTATAAATTTATTTATTGTTTTCATTAATTTTTGAATTCTTTCTTCTTCTATGCTGTCTTTTTCCACTCCTAAACAGTTGTTTGCATAATGTTCTATCAGAAGTCCGCCAACTCTATTTATTGCTGACCTGACAGCTGAAATTTGAATTAATATATCATCACAACAGGCATCCTTTTCTACCATGCCTTGAATTCCTTTAACTTGCCCTTCTATTTTTCTTAATCTATTTGAAACATCCTTCCTAAACTTTTCATTTTCTTCAATCATAAGGTTACCTCCAAATCAGTATACTTAATATTTTACCATTTTTTATATAAAGTTTTCAAATTTATCTTTACAACTTGTCCATTTATGATATACTTAAGTAAAGGTTTACTTTTATTGGAAATTATTTTTTCTTTTTAGAATCATATTTCTGTAGGAGATGATTATATGTGTTATACTGAACACTCATTTAATTACACTCTTGATAAAAATGAAATTGAAGAATTATTTAAAGAATATAATATAGACCTAGAAGAGTATCTGAAAATTTCCAATGAAGTATTTAAAAAAGCTCATAAATATACTACTTCCTAATCAATATATGGCAGTTTTAGTTTTGCACTTGCAATACTAAAACTGCCATAACTATTTATTTCCTTCTATTTTTTCTTCATCATTTTTTTCTTAGCTTTTGAAACCAAATCTTTTAAATCATCAGCCATTTCAGTGAAAGTATTTGCTTTCATATTCATGCCCTTTAAGCTCTTTTTCATACTTTTCATATTTTTATTTTTCATAAAAAGGCCTCCCTACAATATTGTTAGTGACTTAAAATATCACTACCTATAGTTTGTACCTTATAAATAAATTTATGCTAAATCTAAATTATGAATTACGAATTAAAAATTATGAATTTAGGAAAGAATCTCTTTGGGAGAATTCAAAATAAGCTAAAATGCCAATGACATTTTAATAAAAAAATAAAATAAAGAAACTCCCAGAGGAGTTTCAACCACAATTCATCATTCATAATTCATAATTCATCATAAAAAAAAGAAGCCTTACGGCTTCCTTATATATATTATTCTTCAGTTGTTGTTTCTTCTACTTTATTGATAATTAATCCTAATTCTTCAATTTGCTTATCTTCAACAACGTTTGGTGCTTCACTTAAGTAACAGAAAGCATTTTGGTTTTTAGGGAATGCAATAACATCTTTGATGTTTTCAGTACCAGCTAAGAACATAATCATTCTATCTAGACCAAATGCTAATCCACCGTGTGGTGG
>CAKVNP010000134.1 GCA_934777095.1 uncultured Clostridium sp.
AAAGCACCCATTTCGCTGGCAACTATCTTAAATCCTTTACCTGCATCTCCTGCTCTAGCAGCTTCAATAGATGCATTTAAGGCTAGCATTTTAGTTCTAGAAGTATTCCCTTTAATAGATTCAACTACACCATATACTCCCGCTACGCTTGCTTCTAAAGCATCTATATATTGATGCATTTCATTTAAATGATTAGTTGTACTTATTACTGCATTTAAAATATTATTAATTGCATCTTTAGATTCATCTAAAGTATTCTTCAATTTATTAGATTTATCTTCTAATTCATGCATCTTTTCTAATGATAATGCACAGGCAATACATCCTACAACTTTTCCATCGTCATGTACTGGAACTAAATTTGCTTCAATATGTACACCAAATACTTCTTTTGGTACTACATTATGCATAGTTTTACCTACTTCCATTGCCTTAAATAATTTATCATTTTTATCTGCAAGCTTATACCCAATATCAAAATGTAATGGGAAAGATTGTGCGGCACTAAAATATAATACTACTCCACTTCTATCCCATACACTAATGGCCATATCTTCATTAACCATATTTTTCATTACAGGAATCATTTCAATTATCTGTTCTAACTTTTCTTGTCTCATACTTACTATACTTCCTTTATTAATTTATGTTTTGCATATCATTTAGTACTATTAATGTCGTATAATTTCACTACTTCTTTACATAATATATATATTTTTCGTTAACAGATAATTAAATACATTCTTTTAAATATAAACCTAGTCTTGCATCTTTCTATTTAGCAAAAATATTTAATCTGCAAGGTTTTTAACAGCAGGACTATCTATTAATCTTCCTTGATAATCAAATCTTGAGCCATGACAAGGACAGTCCCAAGTTAATTCATCAGCATTCCAATGAAGTAAGCATCTTAAATGCGGGCATTTTGTTGATACTATAAAATGATCACCATTTTCATTTTTATATACACCAAGCTTTTCCCTGTTATATTCAATAATTCCCGCTTGGCCATTAGGAATATGTTCAATAGTTTCGCTAGGAAGATAAACTTTTTGGGCAATAAAATTTTTTGAAGTTTCTATTAAATCATTTGCTATATTATTTACTGATAAAGATAAATCAAACCTATTTGGTGAGAATATCTCTGAATAATCATTTTCATTTCCTAAAACCAAATCTGTTATTATCATTGCTGATACCATAGAGCTGGTCATTCCCCATTTGTTAAAGCCTGTTGCAACATATATATTATCTGTACTATTTGCATATCTTCCTATATAAGGTATCCCATCTATAGGCATGCAATCCTGCGCTGACCAATGATATTTTTCCTTTGAATCAGGATATAATTCCTTAGCTGCCTTTCTTAATTTATCATAGCTGCCTCCACTTTCATTTTCGCCTGTTCTTTGGCTTATTCCCCCTAATAACAATAATCCATTATAATTTCTAAATGAATATCCTTCCTTATCCTCATCTATATACATGCCATTAGTCTCTTGTGCATTTTCTAAGGCAATAACATATGATCTTTCTTGATGCATTTTCATAAAATAGTATCCTGGTGCATTCATTATTGGATAATGTGTTGCAACTATTATGTATTCTGCCTTTATAGTTCCCTTATCCGTAACAACAGTATTTTTATCTATCTCTATTGCTCTAGTATGCTCATAGATAAGCAGCTCCTCTGATATGTTTTTTATAAATTTAAGCGGATTAAACTGTGCCTGATTATTAAATTTAACTGCGCCATTTATTTTTATCGGTAGATTAACTTCTTCAACATATTCTGCATCAATTCCTAAGCTTTTAGCTGCTTCTACTTCCTCTTTGATATTATCTGTCTTTCCTTTCGAATAAACATAAGCGGGCCGCTCTTCAAAATCGCATTGTATATTTCTTTCCCTGATAATTTCCCTATATTTTTCAATGGCCATTTCATTTGCTTTAGCATATTGTTTAGCCTTTTCTATGCCAAATTCTTTAATAAGCTTTGCATAAATCAAATCATGCTGTGATGTTATTTTAGCTGTAGTATTTCTAGTATTGCGTGATGCCATTTCATTTGCTTCTATTATAGTTACCTTTTTCCCACTATCTTTTAAAAAATATCCAATTAATATTCCTGCAATTCCAGCTCCAATAACTAAAACTTCCGTTTCAATATCTTTATCTAAAGACTTTCTACCTTCGAACTTACAACTTTCATTCCATACTGAATTCATAAAATCACCTCAATTTTAGTATCCCTTGTAAAAAAATATGTATTCCCATTATTTATAAGATTAAAGCTGTAGATTCATCTAAACTCTACAGCTTTAATTTATTTATTATTTTCTTGGATTTTCAAATGATGGAGGTGTTGGATTTGGTGCTTCATGATCTGGTCCAGGATTAGATAAATTAAAGTATAATTTAGAGTCTTCAGTTACACCAAAATCTTTATTAGATCCTGTCTTTTGAACCTTATTTAAAGCTTCCCTAAATAAAGCATTATGTGCTTCTTCTCTATTTAATAAGAAATCAATTGTTGCTCTTACTTCTTTATCTTCAATCTGCCTATAAAGATATTCATAAACAACTTTTGCTCTTTGCTCAGATGCTATGTTAGATAATAAATCCGCAACTAAATCACCTGTAACAGTTACATAATCAGCAGTCCAAGGTGCACCTGATGAATTAATAAGTACTGGAGAAAGTCCACATTGTACATGTGTTTGTATTTCTCCATTATCAACATTTTCATTATTAACATCATGCCCATTTAATAAATTAATTGTTTGGGCAACCATTTCCATATGGCTAAGTTCTTCTGCTCCAATATCTAAAAATAAATCCTTTATTTCTGGATCCTTTATTCTAAAGCTTTGTGAGATATATTGCATTGCAGCTTTAAGTTCTCCATTACCGCCTCCTAGCTGCTCCTGCATAAGAACTGCATATTGTGGATTAGGCTTTTCAACCTTTACTTCATGTAATAATTGTTTTTTGTGCTCAAACATTTAACTACCTCCTAATAATATCTTTATTATTTGTATTATTTGTAGTAGTTTTTTTCTTATCCCCTAAATTCGCTCTTTTATTATTACTATCTTTTCAATATAAAAAGAGCAGCTCACAAATTAATAATTGTGTACTGCTCTTTCCCCCTTACCTTAACTTATACATTCTTGCTTCATAAGGTCTTAATATTGAATGATTTTTTATTTCTTCATAATTCTTAATTAAAATATTTTCCTCTGTAAGCTTTAGATTTAAATTAAGCTCTACAGTATTTTTAGAAATATTAGTTACTATTAGGAATTTTTCATTATTTCCTTCCCTTGTATAAGCATAAATATATGGATCATCTTCTAGTAAAAGCTTATATTCGCCATATACTAATGTCTTAAATTCTCTTCTTAATACTATCATTTTTTTATAAAAATTAAGTACAGAATCTTTATCTTTAATTTGTTCTTCAGCATTAATATATTTATAATTTCCGTTAACCTTTAGCCAAGGAGTGCCTGTAGTAAATCCTGCATTTAAATTTGAATTCCATTGCATTGGAGATCTTGAGTTATCTCTTGATGTATCCTTGGCAATCTTTAATGATTCTTCTTTTGGCATACCAGCCTTAATTCGTTCATTATAATTAAAAATTGTTGGCCTATCATCAAAATCATTTATATCTGTAAAATCTACATTAGTCATTCCTAATTCCTGGCCTTGATAGATAAATGGTGTTCCCATCTGCATAAAATACATCAAGGCTAATGCTTTAGCACTTTCCTTCCAATATACTTCTGTATCACCTAATTTTGAAGTGCTTCTTATAACATCATGATTTTCTAAAAACAATGCTGCCCAGCCATCCTTAGCCATCTGTTTCTGCCATTTAGTTAATATCTTCTTGAACTGGACTAAATCTACTTCTTCCTTGCCATCCATTTTCCATAATCCATTATGCTCAAATTGAAATGCCATAGAAAACTTTCCGTTTTCTTTCCCTGTCCAATCACTTAAGTCATCTACAGTAAGACCGCTTGCTTCTGCAATGGTAAAACAATCATGTTTTGCAAAGGTATTTTTATTTATATCATCTAGTAATTCACAGATTCCTGGCTGCTTCATATGCTTTTCAAAAGAAGGTACATATGCTAATTCTTCTGGATTATCCATATCTTCATAATCACATTTCTTAATATGGCTTATAGCATCAACTCTAAATCCATCTATCCCCTTTTCAAACCACCAGTTTATCATTTCATATACCTTACTTCTTAATTCTTCATTTTCCCAATTTAAATCAGGCATTTTATCGCTGAATAAATGTAAGAAGTATTGATCTGTCTTTTCATCATACTTCCACGCAGAGCCTCCAAAAATACTCTCCCAGTTATTTGGTTCCTTGCCATCTTTGCCATCCTTCCAAATATACCAGTCTCTCTTATCACTATCTTTTGAACTTTTTGCTTCTAAAAACCATGGATGCTGATCTGAAGTATGGTTTACTACTAAATCCATAATTACTTTTATATATCTTTTATGAGCTTCTTTTAATAGCTCATCAAAATCCTCCATAGTTCCGAATTCACTCATTATTTCCTGATAATCGCTAATATCATACCCATTATCATCATTTGGAGATTTATAAATTGGACTTATCCAGATTAAATTAATTCCTAAATCCTTTAAGTAATCAAGCTTTTCAATTATTCCCCTTAAATCACCTATTCCATCTCCATTAGAATCTTTAAAACTCCTTGGATAAATTTGATATGCGATAACTTCTTTCTGCCAGCTCATAAATTTCCCCTCCATTTATTTTCATCTCTACTATTAATATAATGCTATTATAAATTCTATATCTCTTTAATTCTTGTAAAAAATATACATAAAATAGTACAATACTGCTATTATAATAAGCCTTATTCCTTTAATAGGCAGCATATGGCTATTTGTTCTTCTTTGCTTAGAAGGAACTTCTGGCGATAATAAATAAGGGGCAGATCCTAAAGTAGAATTATGTTTTTAAAATAAAAATAAGGTCATATAGTTAAAATAATTTAGCTATAGACCTTATTTTTTGATTTATTTACAATAAAAACTCTCCACAGGACCCAAATATGATTTTGGAACATTACTATTAATTGGATATAGTATTATTCTCTCTAATACAAAGGAAGAACTTATTCCGTAAATTCGTAGATAATTAATGCCCTTTTTACAATAAATCTTATATTTATATATTCTTATATTATCTATTATTGCCTTAACCCATTCACTACATCTGAAGTCTAATGAAGTAAAGTTATCACAGACTGCATTTTTAATTTTAATTTTAATTTCTTCTCCATTTATCTGCATTCCAAAATTCATCTTTCCATCAATATATGTTGTATTGGATGGTGCAAGATATAGCTCTACAAAATATTCACCTTCATTTTTAGCAGCAAAGCAATATTCCAGCCATGGTTTATCACTTTTTGTACTTAAATTATTTATATTTGGCATCAATTTCATTGCTGACTTAGTTCTTCCATAATTATCGAGTTTTATGAAACCAACGTCAGCAAGATCATATTTTTTATAGTAATGTTCTGCTTCCATAGCAATATATCCTTGAGTTTCTAAAAAAGTCATCTGATGAAGATTGCTTATATCATAGTTCTCTGCTTCAACTACTATTGTTACCTTACTTCCTTGTGCTTTTATAATTACTTCTGCAGTTTCCCTAGATTTTAAAAGCCTTCTATCAATTCCTATAGTAACAATATCTTTTTTTGAAACACAGCCTCTTTTTCTTGAAAGCTTCAGCCATCTACAAGAAGTAGCAATTTCATATTCTACAGGCTGCCTGCTTCCACATGCAATATCAATAGACACTTCATTTACATCTGGACGTAGAAAATCATTAACATAGAGCTTTTTCCCTGTCCATTCACCGCCTTCTGTAAATTCAGCTGAATGTGATTGGGCCACTATAATTCTTGGCTTATTGGCTGGCTCAATTTTTATCATTAGAGGGTACTTACAGCCTTCTTCACACCAAGAAACAAAACCAATATGCTCAGATAATCCCATACCATACCACTTTTCATCTGCTATACTATGAAACTCCTCTGTTAATTCACGGTCCTTACGTATACAAGCGGCTATTTTATCTGCATAATCATTTGCTTCAACTCTTCCCTGCTTAGCATAAAACTCATTTTTTGCAGCAAAAACCTGCATACGTTGAACATTAGCCGAAGCTACTGCTGGATAATACACCAATTCATAATATGCTGGCAATACTTCCGGTAGACATTTATTCCTTAATATTTCAGCCTGTTCCATAATTTCACTTGTTTCCTTTAAAATATTATCTGCTTCCCCAAAATGTACTGGATGATATACCTTTGAATTAATAATTTCTGGCTTCCTGTTATGATTTAAATGAGTATAAGAATTTAAAATATTTTTTATCATAGTCTTATCCTCTACGGAAAAATTATCTTTAAAATGATGTTCTATCCATAGTTCTGT
>CAKVNP010000135.1 GCA_934777095.1 uncultured Clostridium sp.
ATAGTATCCATTTTCAAAGCATCCTTCCCCCCAATTGTTTATTACTGTAAATAAAACCATATTTAACTGATTTTTAGTATATATAACTTTTTATTTTTTTGTCAATATTTAATATATAAAATTATTAGCAGTAGAAAATAATTAATTATATCATATAATAAATTATAATAATATTTCAACGTGATAAAATGAGATACATTTTAGATATAAAAAAATGCAAATTCATTGGAAAAGGTCATGAAGGAACCGTATATCTAACACCTGAAGGTTTTGCACTTAAAATCTTTCATAAAAACAAAAGTGCTTCTAATGAAGTAGCTATTTTGGAGAAAGTAAGCAGTAGCCGTTTTTTTCCTAAAGTATTATTTTTAGCAAACAATATGGTTTTAAGAGAATATGTTGACGGTGAAAACTTAAAATCACATTTAAAAAAACATGGTTTGTCTTATTGTTTAGCAGTAGAAATAACTGATCTTATTGAAGAATTTAAACTTCTTCACTTTAGCCGCCTCAACATTAGAAATGCTCATATCTTTGTAACCAAGGATGAAAAAATCAAAATAATAGATCCTAGAAAGACCTATACAAAAGACACACCATATCCAAAAGATATTATTAAAATACTCAATTCTTTAAACCTATATGATCAATACCTCCAGCATCTTTCCTCCTATAGACCTGATTTATTAATATATTGGTCAGAAGCATATGATTATTTTATTAAAATGTGCAAAAAAAGTTATCTTATTAACTTTTCTCTTTGTAACTAATAAAAAAGCTTGAAAGGCAAAGCCCTTCAAGCTCTTTTTTATGCAGCTGAATTTTCACTATCTTCTAATTCAAGCTGCTCATTTTCTTCATTTTCTAATTGCTCTGCTTGTTCTTCATCATTTTCCTCACCGCTTGGATAAATATATTCATATTTTTCCGATGTGCTAAGAACATGATTAGTAACTGTTACTTGTTGTATAGCTATTGAAACATCTCTATCTAAAATACAATCTTCTACCATAAGAGTATTTCTATCTATAAACACTGTATTCTTTTCAGTTTTATCAATTTTCACTCTGCTATAATCAGTAAAATTATTACCTTTTATTATTAGATTCCCATCCTCTTCATATACATCTGAAATCAAAATTTCTTTTACTCCCATTTGTAAATCAGTAGGTTCATATGGATTCTCTTCATTATAAATATATTGATTTCCATATAACATATCATATTGAAGCATTTTTAAATTCTTTAAGTAATCTTCTGTACCGCTATAATTCTGATGGTAATTAATTAAAGTACCATGAGTGATTCCTAATTGCTTTAACACATGAGAAGTTAATTGATATGCTTCTAAATCTTGATCTTGTTTTGGCATATCATAATTGCTCCATACAACATATTCAGTTTGATATATATCACCATTTGCAAGTTCTTCATCCTTTATTTCTAAGCTTGGCAGATGATCTCCATACATTACTAAGACAGTCTTCTCATCTACTTTATCTAATGCAGCAGTTAATTCCCTTATAAAATCATCCATTTCGCTTATTTCATTGATATAATATTCAAATGAATTTAATCTTGCTTCATTCTCAAGCCCTGAAATAGTAATCTTAGAATGCCCTTCTACTGGTGTATCAGGATAGTCTCCATGTCCTTGCACAGATATTGTGTAAATAAAATCTTGATTTTCAGATGAATTTAACGCATCTAATATACTCTCAGTTAAATATTTATCTTTTGCCCATCCTAGCGGAGTAGTTTCTTCGATATTCATATATTCTATTGATGTAAATGTATCAAATCCCAACTTTTTAAATACATTTTGTCTAGTATAGAAAGTACCCTTATTATTATGTATAGCATGAGTCTTATACCCTAAATCGCTTAAATCATAATTGATACTTTCCGCTGTTGTCTTTCTCAATATAGTTTTATATGGATATTCACCTGGCCCAAAGAACTCTAAGTTCATTCCTGAAATAACTTCAAACTCTGTATTAGCTGTTCCAGCCCCTACTGATGGAACTGATAGAAATCCTGATGAATACTTTTCTTTTAATTCAGTAAAATACGGAATTGGGTCTTCTGAGAACTCCATTCCAGTAAAATATTTTGGATCAAAGAAAGATTCAAGTTGAAGGAATATTATATTGGGCATATCTTCTTTTGAAGCTTGTACACCTTCACCGTTGTTTGCTAATTCAGTAATTTGTCCTAGTTCTATTTCACCCATATCATTACTGAATATTTCCTTTATTGCATCTTTTGAATAATTTGCCGGCTTACTTATTCCGGTATTTAATAATGTATTCGAGAAGCAATATGGGAATCCATAATCTAAATAAGCAAAGGCAATATTTCCAAAATAGTTTTCTACCACTTTAGTAGTTATGGCTAATTTTGTTATTCCTGTAAAACTTGCAATGCAAATAACTAAAACCATTAAATTTTTCTTATATTTTATCTGCCCTTCATATTTGGGAGCAAAAATAAATGCTGCAATTAAAGCAACTATTACAACCCCTATACAAATACAAATAAAAATTATCTGGAATTTTGTAAGATACTTAGTCATAACATCAAATACTGAACTTAATAACTTAAGCTCCGTTGCCGTAAAAGGCGTTACCCTATTACTTAAAACAATACCGTTAGTAATACCTCCAGCAAGCCATATAGTTGATATTATTGAGTATGCAAATAACCTTCTTCTTATTAATAATAGTATTGAAAAAGTTATTAATATAATTAGCGAATTATATAAAAATACTACTGGACTCTTTACAAAATAATTAAGTGCATCAATTATTGATCTTCTGCTACAAGCTTCAATAACAAAATTTAAAATAATAGATGTCACTACACATAAAAAAGTATAATTATATAAATACTTTTTATTAAATTCTTTCATAGTCAATCCCTCAATTTTCTTTATTTTTCTAATTTTAATTTAAAGTAACTATCTTGCTCTTTTAGTTACTTATAGTATTATACACATTTTTGATAAAATTTAAAACCTTTTTATTCCATTATACAAATTTAGTAAGCTTTTAATAAAAAAAGCTCCGGTTTTTACCGAAGTTTTGGGATTATTCTTAGAAATTAATCATAATTTAAGTATATATACCACTGATTTACTAGCATTTTTTTATAAATCATTCATTAATTCCACTGTATATTTAATAGCTTGATTTATCTGTTCTTCCCCTGAAATCTTGCTCTCATTATCTCCTGATTGTTTGCCATAACTTCCAAAGTTACCATGGTTACCGCCTTTAATTTCTATTATCTTTGAATTTTTTATCGCTACTACCCTGCTGGCTTTTTTCATTACTTTATTATGTTTCTGCATAATATCCTCCTTAGTTCCTCTTTATCTTCGTCTCCTATATTGTCTTCTATTTCTTTTTCAATCTCAATTTTTATTTTATTAATTTCCCTGCAGCACTTTTCACCATGCTGGGTTAATACCACACTCTTATCCCTCTTATTATCAGGCTTTTCTTTAAATTCTACATATCCTCGTTCTATAAGTCCTTTAATAATCTTATGTACCCCTTGTCTTGAAATGCCTATTCTTCTTGCTATTTCAGCCATAGTAAATTCTCCTTTTTCAACTATAGCTAAAATATAAGTTTCAGAACTGCTAAGTTCCTCATTGCTCAGATCCTTCCACTTATCATTAAGTTTATTCCTTAATTCTTTATGTCGTTCACTAATTAAATCAATTAAGCTTAATGTACTATAATCACCTATCATAATATAGCTCCTATATTTTATCTAAATTCATTCATATTATAACACCTTTTTAAATTAATGAAAATTATTTTTAGTAAACCAAGTTGACATTTTTAAATTACATATGATACTATTTTTTAGTAAACCAAGTTTACAATTTGATTTTAGGAGTGAACTTAATGGGAAAAAATAAAAAAGAAGCTTTTATCTTTACTTTAATGATGTGTTTTGGGATGGTTTTAGGAATGACTATCTATAATATGATATTATCTATGGGATTTACAACTGATATATTTAAAGCACTTTTAATTGGTTTCTGGCCAGGATTTATTATTGCATTATTTTTAGATGTATTTGTTGTAGGTAAAGCTGCAAAAGCTATTGCAGGTAAAATAGTTCCAGAAGATGCACCAATGATTAGAAAAATACTTACTATTTCAGGGTTAATGATCTGCGGAATGGTTATCTTTATGTCCTTCTACGGAGCTGTAATTCATACTGGCTTTACAAAAGAGCTAATACCTGCTTACTTAAATGGAATTTGGAAGAACTTCATTATGGCAGTACCACTTAATTTATTAGTAGTTTCTCCAATTGCTAGAGGAATTTTCTTTAAGATGTTCCCCGTAGAAGAAGCTTAATTCATAATTTGTAATTGAAAAAACCACAGTTTCCGCTGTGGTTTTTTGTTACCATTTATCTTTTCAAGTCTGCTTTTAACTATAAATCCGCTTTAATTTAAGAATTTCAGTATACTCTTCTGCTAACTTTTTATACTCTTGGCTTTCTTTATTTAAAGTGCTTAACTGCCCTATTATATATGCAAGCTTATTATCTAAAATTATTTTTTCCTCTGCTAATTTCTTATTAGCATTATTTTCAGCTTGCTCTTTTTTCTTATCCAAATATTCAGCAAATCCATATTCACATCGCTTAATACTTTTATTTTCAAAAATCAGCAGCTTATTACAGATTTTTTCTAACATATACCTATCATGTGTCACTAATATAATAGTTCCATTATACTTTGCTAGTGCTTCTTCTAATTGCTCCCTTACATGAAGATCAATATGATTAGTCGGTTCATCTAAAATTAAGATATCACATTTTTCTCTAATCATTAAAAGAAGCTTTAGCTTCATTCTTTCACCTAAACTTAATACTGCAATCTTTTTATTTAGGCTTTCTGAGGCAAAACCCATTAAGAAAAGTTCAGTTCGTAGCTCTCCAAGCTGCTCTCTGTTATCAACAGAAAATAATTCTAGCACTGTAGCTTCATCATTTAAATCTATTACATCCTGGCTGATATATCCTATTTTCCTACTCTTATTTATCTTTAATTCCCCTTCAACATCATTTAATCCTAGCATAGCTTTTATTAATGTTGATTTACCACAGCCATTTGGTCCATATATACCAATCTTTTCACTATGCCTAATATAAAATGAAGACTTATTAAACAAAACCTTCTTCCCAAAACTTTTGCTGATATCTTCAACTTGCACAACTACTGCACCTATTTTAGCCGCTTTATTTATCTTAAAAACTATTTCCGCTTCTTCCTTTGGCTTTTCAACACCCTCAACTTCAATCTTTTCTAACCTTTTTATCTGTGACTTTATCCTAGCATCCATTCTCTTAGCTTTTGCCCTATTAAATTGTTTGCCACCTTTTTTATTGCCTGATTCAACTGCCTTTCTTGCTGCCTCTCGATGTGCTTTAGAGGACCATTGTTTTAGCTCTGTAATCTGACCAGTTATTCTTTCTTTAACTTTTTCCTGCTGTATATATAAATTTAAACTATCCTCATATTCTTTCCTTTTTATCTGTCTATACCATGAATAATTTCCGTTATAATTAGTTATCCTTTTATTTTCTATTTCCACAACTCTATTCACTGTTTGATCTAAAAAATATCTATCATGTGAAATAATCAGGATAGTTCCCTTGTATTTGCTAATTTCTTTAATAAGCCATTCTACTCCTGCATAATCTAAATGATTAGTAGGTTCATCTAAAATAATAAAATTATACTTTCCATATAAGACTTCGGTAAGAAGCTTTCTAGTTCTTTCACCTCCACTTAATGTATCTTTTAATTCTTCATATTCTGTGGCTTGTTTCATATAGCCAATAGTTACGCCTTGTTTATACCAGACAACTTTTCCATCATCAGCTTCTATTCTTCCTGTTAATATATTAGCCAAAGTAGTTTTTCCCGCACCATTATCTCCTACAATGCCTAACCTTTCCCCTAATGAAACTTTAAAATTTATTTTATCTAAAATAATCCTTTCGCCATATTCCTTTGAGATATTTTCACATTCCATTAATACTGTCATAAAATCACTCTCCTATCTAAGGACAAGCTCATTAGTTCAAAAAAATGCTGCTAAAATTATTTAAATAAAAAAATACTATATACAAGCTCCGCCCATATATAGTATTTCACTTAAAAAACCCTATAAAAAAAGAGAATATATGAGCACTAATATTAGCTTCATCTATTTTTTTGCACAACAAATAAGCTTCCTTATATATTGTTTAAAAAATAATTTATTAAGCTAATCTAATTCTCATTTTTTCTCCTTTCATCTTTTCATATATATTTACCTATTATTATAGATATTATCTTCCACACTTTCATTGTATATTTTTTACAATTTTAAGTCACTAATATCATTATTCTTTATATATTCTTTTATTTCAAATAAATTTTTAAAACATCCACTAGCATGCTTTTTTATATTTTCATCCGCAGCTTTTAAA
>CAKVNP010000136.1 GCA_934777095.1 uncultured Clostridium sp.
ACTAACAAGTATTCAGCTAGTGGTACTCTTATTTCAAGTAGAATATCTCCAGTAAGAAGTGCTTTTGGTAGCACAAAAACTGGCGAAGTCACTGGAAATGTAAAGTTTGAAAAGGAAGATAATAAATGGCTTATAAGTAATTACGAAGAAACTTCAAATACATCTTTAAATTTAGACAAGCAATAAAAATTTCACATGTCACAAATTTAAATATTTCATCCGAACTAATATTATCTTTAAAATAAAATGGGTACAGCTAATGCTGTACTCATCGAAACTCCTTGAGGATTTTCCTCATTTTCAGATAAATTAAAAGTATGTATGACGTATTTAATATCATAACAACAAAATAAAAAAAGTATAACTTTTTTATCGAAACTCCCCAAGGAGTTTCTTCCTTCTAACTAATACTAAGAAAAAGTATGTGTAACGTAGAAAACATTGAAGTGAGTTCTAGAATCTTCTTAGTTTTCGTAGTTACACATACTTTTTACACCGCCCACTTACGGTCTCCCGTAAATGATATATTAAGCCATTTTGTATAATCTAAATGACTTATAGCCTTATTAAATTCTTCTCTTACATTATCCATTTGATCAAGATTTTTTAATTTACTCTTATCATTATAGATAAAATCTACTTCTATTCTTAATTCTCCACCAATTTTAGATACTCTGGCAATAGAATCTTCAAATTGATATTCCTTTTCTATTTCTTTAACTACTAAGTATATATCCTCATTAATATCATCAGCAGCTTTTACACTCATTACTTCCCTAAAACTATTAATAAAGGTTTCTATTGGCATTCTAATAAATATAACAGAAACTATAATTACCATTGCAGGATCTATATAAACATTAAGCATTTTAAATCTTGTATTTTGTAAGCCCATTGCTATGATAAATCCTATTAGTACTCCTGCACTTAATAGTGTATCCATCAACCATTGTGAAGCTTCCACTTTAATAAGCTGAGATGAAATTTTAGTTCCTTTATTTTTCATATAAAAATAAATACTACCACAGCCTATCACTGATACTACTGAATATATTAATGCAGCTCCATACTCTATGGAATTTCCTCCTGCAAATATATCCTTTACTGCTCCACTCATTGATATAATACACATTCCACCAATAATTAAAGACTTTATAGAAATTACTATAGGTTCTAAAATATGTTTTCCAAAAGGAAATTTATCTAAATCCTTTTTAGCCATATAATTGTTTATAAATAGTGAAACCATAGATAAAACTAAACTGATAAATGAATATAATCCATCGAATATAATCATCTCAGATTGTATCGTTCATCCCCATGCAATACCAAATAGTGCAAAGAATAACGCACCTATTATTGATAGTTTTAATATTTTATTTTCTAGTTTCATTATCTTCACCTCTATTCTAAAATTTATTTTCTAATTATATTTTACGCTTATTTTAAGTTTATGGTAATGATTAAAATGCTTAGTTTTTGCAATTAATCCCTTGTAATAACCATTACCACTTTTTATTCGATAGCATAAATGTACTTATTTTTTTATTGTTTGAAGGTACTTTTATGTATTTTTTACTCATTTTAAAATCATTTTACTTTCTTTTTTACATTTACATAGTTAATAATTGCATACACTCTTATTCTATATTACAAATCTATTGCGATAATTTATGCTATACTATTACATGTGAATTTAAGCACTTTATAGCAAAAGGGGGAAAATACACTATGAAAGAGTATTTAGATTTATTTTGGACTTTTTGTAGAATAGGTGGACTGACCTTTGGCGGTGGATATGCAATGTTGCCTATGATTCAAAAAGAAATTGTTGAGCAAAAAAAATGGGCTACTGAAGAAGAAGTATTAGATTATTATGCTGTAGGCCAATGTACACCAGGAGTAATTGCTGTTAACACAGCTACTTTTATTGGTTATAAACTAAAAGGAATCTTAGGTGGAATTATCGCTACTCTAGGAGTTGTTTCTCCGTCTTTAGTAATTATTATGATAATTGCTGCATTCCTTAAAAACTTTGCAGATATTTCAGCCGTACAACATGCATTTGCAGGAATAAGAGTAGCTGTAGTTGCCCTAGTAATAATTTCAGTAATCAAGCTTGCTAAATCTTCAATAAAAGATAAGACTGGCATAATACTTGCTATTGCTGCTTTTGTACTTACCGCGTTTATCAGCCTTTCTCCTATGTATATAGTAATTTCTGCTGGTATAGTGGGACTTCTATCAATGTATTGGAGGAAAAAATAATGATTTATTTAATTTTATTTCTTGAATTTTTCAAAATAGGTCTTTTTTCAGTTGGAGGTGGACTAGCTACACTGCCATTCTTATATGAATTAGCAAATAAATATCCATGGCTTACTACTAATAATATTGCTGATATGATAGCTGTATCCGAATCTACACCTGGACCTATTGGTGTTAATATGGCTACCTATGCAGGTTTTCATGCTAGCGGACTTCTTGGAGGTATTATTTCAACACTTGGTTTAGTAACACCTTCTATTATTGTAATAATAATAATTGCTGGTATTTTAAATAAATTTAAAGAAAGCAGATATGTTGATTCAGTATTTTATGGCTTGCGCCCAGCAGTAACTGGTTTAATTGCTGCAGCTGGTTTCCAAGTATTTAAGGTTTCGATTCTTACCTTAAATCTTTTTGAAAAAAGTAAATCTCTATTAAATTTATTTAATATAAAAGCATTAATATTATTAGCAGTGCTTTTAACCTTAATGAAAACAACAAAAAAGCATCCTATTGTATATATACTAGCTGGTGCTGCAGCAGGTATTATATTTAAATTATAAAAGAAACTCCTATAAATAAATTTATAGGAGTTTTTTAATTGCAGACTATGTTAAAAAATAAACATAGTTACTTTTTTATATATTTATAAATTTCCTTACTTTAAGATTATCAATCTAATATTTTTACCTATAAATACCCATTTAAGTTTACTTTTAGCTGTGGTAATGTTATATTATTAACAGGTGTATATACACATGTAACTATATATTGTGAGGTAATATTGATGGACATAAAAAAACAAATTGAGATTTTAAAAAGAGAAAAAAACGCCTTAATTTTAGCTCATTATTATCAAAGAGCTGAAATACAAGAAATAGCCGATTACGTTGGAGATTCCTATTATTTAAGTAAAATAGCTAAAGATAGTCCTAATAAATTAATTATTTTCTGTGGAGTAAGATTTATGGCTGAAAGCGCTAAAATCCTTTCGCCGGAAAAAACTATACTTTTACCAGCTTCTGATGCTGGATGCCCAATGGCTAATATGGCTACTGCAGATGCTGTTGAAAAATTAAAAAACAAACACCCTGAAGCTGCCGTAGTGTGTTATATAAATTCTACTACTGAAGTTAAAGCGCTTTGTGATGTTACAGTAACATCCTCAAATGCCATAAAGGTAATAAAAAAACTTCCACAGGACAAAATAATATTCCTACCTGATAAAAACCTAGGCGCTTATCTTCAAAAACAGCTTCCTGAAAAGGAATTTATCTTATGGGATGGTTTCTGTATTACACATAAGAAAATAACTAGTGATAATATCAATAAATGCAGAGAAGTTATCGGTGATCTTGTAGTCCTTGCACATCCTGAATGTGAAGAAGATGTTAGAAACGTTGCAGATTTCTTAGGAAGCACTGGTGAAATGATTACTTATGCTACTGAAAGCAGCAATAAAAACTTCCTTGTATGTACTGAAGAAGGAATTCTTTACGAACTTCAAAAAAGAAATCCTGATAAAAAATTCTATTTCCCTGGGACAACCCCTGTTTGTCCTAATATGAAGAAGACAAGATTAGAGGATGTACTAAACAGCCTACAAAATAATGACTTTGAAATTAATTTACCTGAAGAAGACCGTTTGAAAGCCTTAAATTGTCTATTAAATATGCATGAATTGGCAAGGTGATATAAAAATGAATAACTTGGTAAATATAAATACTGATATTGTTATTGTAGGATCAGGGGTTGCAGGTCTTTATGCTGCATTAAATGCCCCTGAAAACCTACATGTAACTTTAATTACAAAAAAACTACTAAGGGATAGTAATAGCTATCTTGCTCAAGGAGGTATCTGCGTTGCTAAGGATGATAATGATATAAAACCTTATATAGAAGATACCTTAAAGGCAGGGCAATATAAAAATGACTTAGATGCCGTTACTACACTAATTACAGAATCAAGAGAAAATATAGCTAAATTAATATCTTATGGTGTTGATTTTGATAAAAAAGATGGTAAACTATGCTACACCAAAGAAGCAGCTCATAGTACAAATAGAATACTTCATGTTAAAGATCAGACTGGTAAAGCCATAATGGAATCATTATGCAATCAGGTTGTTCAACGTGAAAACATAAGTATTTTTGAAAATACTTTATGTGCAAACTTAATTACTGATAATAATTGTTGTAGAGGAATTATAGCTTTATCAGAAGATACTCAATATAATATCTATTCAAAAGCAGTTATTTTAGCTACTGGCGGTATTGGCGGATTATTCAAAAATTCTACTAATAAGCGCCATATAACTGGCGACGGTTTATCAATAGCTAAAAAAAATAATATAAAGATGAAAAACTTAAATTATATTCAATTCCATCCAACTGCCTTGTATGTTGGTAACGCAAATGAGAGAAGATTATTAATTTCCGAGAGCGTTCGTGGTGAAGGTGCTAAACTTATTAATTATAAAGGAGAAAGATTCGTGGATGAACTACTGCCTAGAGATGTAGTTGCCAATGCCATTTATGATGAACTAGCTTCTTCTGGAAAAGAGTGTGTATATTTAGATTTAAGTATGATGGAATCATCATATATAAAAGATAGATTTCCCTATATCTATTCAGAATGCCTTAAACACGGTATTGATATAACTACTACCCCTATTCCCGTACATCCAGTACAACACTACTTCATGGGCGGTATAGATGTAAATTTAAATAGCAGAACATCAATGGATAGATTATATGCTGTAGGAGAATGCAGCTGTACAGGTGTCCATGGTGCTAATAGGCTAGCAAGTAATTCTTTATTAGAAGGACTAGTATTTTCAAAGAGAGCTATTGAGGATATATGTAAATATATCTATACATTAAAGATGAACTCAGAAAAAACAGATTTGCGTTATTCTTCTAAAGGAAATGTTGAAGCTAATTTCTTTTCTACATCTATAGATTTATTTAAAAATAAGATAGGAGATAAAAATAATGAATTGGTTACTTGTTGATGAAATAATAAAAACAGCATTAAAAGAAGATATTCCGTATAAGGACATTACTACTTCTTCTGTTATCTCACAGGATAGTACCTGCACTGTTGATTTAATATCTAAAGATAATGGAATACTGGCTGGTATTGATGTATTTAAAAGAGTCTTTGAAATTTTGGGAAATGTATCTGTAGAATCCTTCAAAAATGATGGACAGCCTTTAACTAAAGGGGAAGTAATTGCAGTAATTCAAGGAAATACTAGAAATATACTTATGGGTGAACGTGTAGCCTTAAACCTTCTTCAACGAATGTGTGGAATAGCTACCTTAACCAATACTTATGTTCATAAAGTTGAAGGTACAAAAGCAAAAATTGCTGATACTAGAAAAACAACTCCAACATTAAGATTATTAGATAAATATTCTGTTACCATAGGAGGTGGAATTAACCATCGTTCCGACCTATCAGATGGGGTTTTAATTAAAGATAATCATATAGCAGCTGCTGGTAGTATCTCCAATGCTATAACTAATGTGAGAAATAATGTTTCTTTTGTAAGAAAAATTGAAGTTGAAACTGAAGATTTAGCTATGGTTAAAGAAGCAATTGATAATAAAGCTGATATAATTATGCTAGATAACATGTCTATTGATGAAATGAAGAAAGCTGTTGAAATGATTGGAGATTCTGCAATCATTGAAGCTTCTGGTAATATGTCCTTAGATACTGTTTATAATGTTGCTCTCACTGGAGTTAATATTATTTCAGTAGGTGCGTTAACACATTCCTTTAATGCCTTTGATATAAGTATGAAAAATCTTAAAATAAAATAAATAATAATTCGTAAAAAGAGCCGTATTTTTTACAGCTTTTTTTATTTTATTCAAATATTGGTTGAAATTCTCTTGTAATGCTTGTATGAATTTTCTGTATATTTCTTTTTGCAAAAAAGTTGTCGATTTAAGTATTTTTTTCTGTTACAATTGTATTATATTCATTAACTTATTAAGAAAAAAATATAGTTTTTTTTCTTGATTTTTCTAATAAGTAATGATATATTTTAATTAACAATTATTATTAATTAATAATTGTTTTACCAATTACCAATTATCACAATATTATTTTGATTAAAGAGGGGATAATTATGAAACAAGAATGGCAAAACTTTAAACCAGGTAACTGGACTAAGGAAATCGATGTAAGAAACTTTATTCAACTTAACTACACTCCATACGAAGG
>CAKVNP010000137.1 GCA_934777095.1 uncultured Clostridium sp.
CAACAGTGATTATTCCACAAGGCTATAAATCAAAGCTTCCATTAAAAGAAACTGAAATAGCAATAAAAAAAGTAAAAGACTTTTTTGAAGCTGAACTTGCTAAATCACTAAATTTAACAAGAGTTTCTGCTCCATTATTCTTAGAATCTTCTTCAGGAATAAATGATAACTTAAATGGTACTGAAAGACCTGTATCATTTGATATGAAAGCTATTCCAGATAGCAATATTGAAATTATTCACTCATTAGCTAAATGGAAGAGGCTTGCGCTTCATAGATATAACTTTGCTGCCTACGAAGGATTATATACTGATATGAATGCAATTAGGCGTGATGAGGATTTGGACAATCTTCATTCGATTTATGTTGATCAATGGGATTGGGAAAAAGTAATTTCCAAAGATGATCGTAATCTACAAACTTTAAAAAGTACAGTAAAAGAAATTTATCAGGTTTTTAAAGATACAGAAAATTATATTACTACCTGCTATCCTTGCCTTAATAAAGTTCTTCCTGATGAAATATTTTTTATCACTACCTCTGAGCTTGCAGATATGTATCCTGAACTTACTTCAAAAGAAAGAGAAGATGCAATCTGCCGAGAAAAAAAAGCTGTATTTTTAATTGGAATTGGTGACTTATTAAAATCAGGTGAAAAACACGATGGAAGAAGCCCTGACTATGATGATTGGTCTTTAAATGGTGATATTTTATTCTACTATCCGGTATTGGATAGAGCATTTGAACTATCTTCAATGGGTATAAGAGTAGATAAAAAAACCTTAGAAAGCCAATTAGCTAAAGCTGGCTGTGAAGAAAGAAAAAATCTTCCTTTCCATAAGCTTTTATTAGAAGAAAAACTTCCACAGACAATTGGCGGAGGTATCGGACAATCTAGAATCTGTATGTTCTTCCTACAAAAAGCACATATAGGAGAAGTCCAAGCTTCTGTATGGGATGAATATACACATAAGACTTGTACAAAATATGGAATAGATATTTTGTAAGTGAATGTTACCTAGGGTAAGTGAATGTTAAAAAAACTCTAAATCATTAATTTAGAGTTTTTTTAAGTGGAAGACCTTTGGTGGTGAATGTTGCCTTTGGCAAAGTAAGGGAGTAAGGACTCAAAATTACTTTCAGTAATTTTTTTGTAGATTTTGAGATTAGTACCTACGGCAGGTGTATAGTTAATTAGCTCAAAAGTTGCCTTTAGTAATTTTTTTACTGATTGGAGATTAGAGTACTTGTACCTGATGTAAGTTTTAAGGATGCCATTTGTATAGTGACATAGGCGTTTTATATTACTAATACATTATTTTTTCCGAGTCATAAGTTGAATTTAGTAAAATAACATGTTAAACTTTACATAAAATATATCCATAATTTACACATGTATATACATTAAGATAAAATAAAAGGAGTTTTTGAGATGAACAAGATAAAAAAATATTTAAATCACATTTTTATTGATGGATTAAGCGGAATGGCTTTAGGTTTATTTTCTACCTTAATAATTGGTACTATCCTTCAACAGATTGGTAATCTTGTAGGTGGGTATACTGGATCTCTTATATTTACCATTGGTAAAATATCTGCTGCTGTAACTTGTGCTGGAATTGGTGTTGGTGTTGCTTATAAATTTAAAGAGACACCTTTAGTAGTTATTTCTGCTGCTGTTTCAGGAATGATTGGAGGTTTTGCTTCTAAAATACTTGCTGGCACATTAATTATAGAAGGAAGTACAATTGCTCTCTCTGGGCCTGGTGAGCCCCTAGGTGCATTTATTGCTGCATTAGTTGGTATTGAAATTGCTCATTTATTTGCAGGAAAAACTAAATTGGATATTATATTGACACCTATTATTACAATCGGCGTAGGTGGTACATGTGGACTTTTAATTGGACCTTCTATTTCTAATTTTATGACTTGGATTGGAACGGTTATAATGCTTGCTACTGAACAACAGCCGTTTATAATGGGCATGCTGGTAGCTGTAATTATGGGAATGCTTCTTACTCTTCCTATCAGCTCTGCTGCCATTGGTGTAATATTAAATTTAAATGGGATAACAGCTGGTGCAGCTGCTGTAGGCTGCTGCTGTCAAATGGTAGGCTTTGCAGTAGCAAGCTATAAAGAAAATAAAATAGGTGGTCTTTTAGCTCAAGGGGTAGGTACTTCTATGCTGCAGATTCCTAATATAATTAAAAAGCCAATAATATGGCTTCCTTCAATTATTGCCAGCGCTATTTTAGGACCTATTTCAACCGTTGTCCTTAAAATGACAAATAATGCTACTGGTTCTGGAATGGGTTCAGCTGGTTTTGTCGGACAACTTATGGCTTATGAAACAATGTCCACTACATTATCATCTAATATGGCTATAATTCAAATAACCGTTATGCATTTTATTCTACCAGCTATTATTACCTTAACAATTACAGAATATATGCGTAAAAAGAATTGGATTAAATTTGGTGATATGGGGTTAAATCTCTAAAAAATTATTTTAATTGTAAAAAACATGTAAATATATTTATTTACATGTTTTTATTATTTTGTTAACTATTCTCAAATATAATATCTAGAGTATGCTTTAAATTGAACTTCCTTTCATTTATTGTTAAAATATTTATATAATTACATTTATCGGAGGCGATTAAAGTGGTAGGTGTTATTGATGTTGGAGGCGGCTTAAGAGGAATCTATGGAGCTGGTATATTTGATTATTGCCTCGATAACAATATTAACTTTGACTATTGTATAGGTGTATCTGCTGGTAGTGCCAATATCGCCTCATATCTAGGAAAGCAGAAAGGAAGAAATTATACCTTTTATGTAGATTATACCTTTAGAAAAGAATATATGAGTTTCTATAACTTTTTACATAATGGTTCTTATATAGATTTGGATTATGTATATGGAGATCTTTCCATAGCCTCTGGCGAAAATCCCCTTAATTATAAAGGTATCATTAAATCAAAAAGTACTTTTAAGATAGTTTCTACAGATGCACTTACAGGAAAAGCTGTTTATTTTGATAAACACGATATATCTCAGGATAATTATGATATATTTAAAGCTTCCTGCTGTATTCCTGTAGTATGTAAGCCATATTTAATAAATAGTATACCTTATTTTGATGGAGGATTATCAGATCCTGTCCCTGTTGCAAAAGCCTTTAAAGATGGCTGTACTAAGGTTGTAGCAATCCTTACTAAACCTATAGAATTAAGAGATACAGATAAAAAGGATATTATTATGTCTAAATTATTGCATAAAAAATACCCTGCAATCTCAAAAGCTATGTTTACCTACACTCAAGAATACAATAAAGGAATAAAATTATTACAACAATACGAAAAAGAAGGAAAAGCCATTATAATAGCTCCAGACGACTGCTGTGGACTAGACACACTTACAAAAGACCCTGAAAAAATGAAACTTCTCTACAACAAAGGATATAAAGATGCAGAAGCCATACTTAACTTCTTAAATATTAGTACTCCAAATAACCAATTTGTCACAAACTAAAAAATGATGAATTATGAATGCTGAATGATGAATTGAGGTAAAAATCCCTTAAGTGGATTTAATAAAAATATCTTTTTGAAACTCCTGTGGAGTTTCCACCTTAATTCATAATTCTTAATTCTTAATTCATCATTTTATTACTTAACTACTTACTATAAACATAGCCGTATGCTCTAATTTTCCCATCTTCTTTTTCAAGATAAACTCCTTGAATTTCTGGAGCAAAGCCTGGGAATTTATTAATTCCTTCTTCTAAAATTGAGAAATACTTTTGAGCTACTGTATTCCATCTTTCACCTGGCACAACACAGAATACTCCTGGTGGATATGGAAGCGCACCTTCTAATGCTATTTCACCAACTATATCACTTAATGGAACTAGCTTAGCATTATTTCTCTTAAGTTCAACATTAGCTTCATTAGGATTCATTACATACTCTGGTAAATGGTCTCTTCTAAATAAAAGCTTTTGATAAGTCTTTGCATCATTTTCTCGATAGAAATTATGCATTTCCTGGCATAGTCTTCTAATAGTATATCCCTTATAACAATCTTCATATTTTGCATAAAGCTTTGGCAGTACTTCACTTAATGGAGCATCTTCCTTTATCAGCTTTTCAAATCTTACTAAATGATCTACTAGACCTTTCATTTTTGCAGTTGTTTCTGCAGGTGTTAATAAGAATAAAATTGAATTTAAATCATTCTTTTCTGGTACTACTCGATGATCTCTTAAATAATTTGCTAAAATAGTTGCTGGTATACCAAACTCTTCATATTCACCTGTTTCAACATTTATTCCTGGAGTAGTCAGCATAAATTTATTAGGATCTACGAAATATTGGTTTTCACCATATCCTTCAAAAGAATGCCACTTTTCTCCTGGATAGAACTTAAAGAACTCTATATCATTTGAAATTTCTTTTGTAGGATAATCCTGCCAAGCTTTACCTCTAACTACTGGTGGTATAAATGGTTTTAATAGACTACATCTAGCTAAAACATCTTTTCTAGCTTCTACACCTACCTCGATACAATCAGCCCAAAGCTTTTTACCTGCTTCTCCATCCTGCATTCTTGCATTAACATCTAATGCTGCAAATAAAGGATAGAATGGGCTTGTTGAAGCATAAAGCATATATGAATTATTAAAACGCTTATGGTCAATATATCTCTTTTGACCTCTTAAATGACTGTCTTTTTTATGGATTTGAGAAGTCTGTGAGAAACCAGCCTGCTGTTTATGAATAGATTGAGTTACAAATATTCCTGGATCATCTGCTTTTAAATCTAATAAAAGCGGAGAGCAATCTCTCATCATTGGAATAAATTGTTCATAACCTACCCATGCTGAATCAAATAAGATATAATCACAAAGATGTCCTATTTTATCTACAACCTGTCTAGCATTATAGATTGTTCCATCATAAGTTCCCAGCTGGATAACTGCTAATCTAAATGGTCTCTTTGCTTTTGCTCTTTCTGCATCAACTTTAGCAGCTTCATTTCTTAAATATTCTTCATCAAAACAATGAGCATCTATTCCACCTATAAAACCAAATGGATTACGTGATGTTTCTAAATAAACTGGCTTACCAGCAGCTGAAACTAAAGCTGAATTATATATTGATTTATGATTATTTCTGTCAAATAAAACAAGGTCTCCTGGAGATACTGCTGCATTAATTACTACAGAGTTAGAAGTACTTGTTCCATTCATTACAAAATAAGTCTTATCAGCGTTATAGACCTTTGCCGCATAAGTCTGTGCTGACATCGCTGGACCTTCATGGATTAATAAATCTCCTAAATCTACATCTGCATTACATATATCAGACTTAAAGATGTTTTCTCCAAAAAATTCATACATCGCTCTACCAGCAGGGTGTTTTACAAAATATTGTCCACCTTGATGGCCTGGACATGAAAATTGTAAATTTCCTCTTCTAGAATATTCACTTAATACATCAAAAAATGGTGGCAGCATTTCACTTTCATATTTATCTGCTGCAGCATTTAATTCTGCACTAAATTCTTCTTTATCTAATTCATTTAATAAAATGACCTTATCTACGTTATTTATAACATTATCCAATTTATCATTTTCACCAGCTAAAGCAAATATAGGTATACCAAATTTAGTATCATTAATCCTATTTATCGTTTCCAGATCAGATGCAAAAACTACAGCCGCTCCAACATTAGTAAAATCTGTTGCTTCTGGCAATATAGTTTGTCTATCTGTAAAGAAATAACCTCTAGCGTTTTTTATACAGGCAATCATTAAAGATTTCATATTATTTCCCCCTGCCTTTTCTTTCATATATGTATATTTTCTTTTTTACTTTTATAATTATCATCATTATTATATAGTTAGTCCATACTAAAGTAAATATTATCAGGTATTTCTTCTACAACTAATATTGTGCAGTTCATGAATGCACCTGTAGAAATAGTTGTAAGCTTAGTATTTGCTAAATCAACACGAGTTAAAATTTCACTTTCAGTAAACATATATTCACCAAGTAATGCTGTGTTAACTACTGCACTTGTCATTTTATGAGAATTTGCGAATACATGAGTTTCAATAGATGTTACAGTTTCAGGAACAGTAATTGTACTTAATCCTGTATTTTGGAAAGCATATGAACCAATAAAGCTTATTTCTGATTGAATTTCAAAACTTGCTAATGATTCGCAGTTTTGATAAGTATATGCTTCAATTCTAGTAATAATATTTGCATTAAATGTAATACTTACCATATTTGAAGAATCCTTATAAGCTGATGCTCCAATTGCACTAACTGTTGATGGAACATTAAAGTTTGTAATACCCGTATTTTCAAATGCTGAGCTTCCAATTGTAGTCACTCCTTCATTAATTGTAATTGTAGCGTTTAATTTTTGTAATAATTTCACCGCTGCCTTACCACTACGTGCAAGACCA
>CAKVNP010000138.1 GCA_934777095.1 uncultured Clostridium sp.
AAACTTATATAATTTTCAAAGAGCGAGTAATTCTACGAAATGCTAAGCTATTTTTTCATAACAACCTAACAGAATCATTTATTTAATTTAGCATAAGCTAAAAACTTTTCACTATTTAATTCATATATCTGATTCATTAACTCTACTTTAAAACTTCCTATAGATATATTATTTTTATCAGCAAGCTCCCCTGCTAATGCCATTGACAATACTCCCATAGCAGCTGCTTCTAAAGAATTATCACTTATTCCTAAATAACTGCCGATTAAACTTCCAGTCATGCAGCCTGTACCTGTTATTCCCTTTAGCTTTGAAGTTCCATTTTCAATTTTAATAACTTCTTCTCCATTAGATACATAATCAGTTATCCCCGTTGCCACAACTACACATTCAAGCTTTTGGGCAGCTTTTTTAACTATTTCTGTAATATCCTCCTCATCATTAAAGGAATCTACACCTTTACCTTTTACATCAAAGCCGCCAATAAATTTTATTTCCGCTGCATTTCCTTTAACCACAGTAAATTTAATTTCATTTAGAAGCTTATTAGTAAATTCTGTCCTAGTTTTTGTGGCAAAAACACCAACTGGATCTAAGATTACTGGTTTATTAAATTTATTGGCTGCTTTACCAGCCTTTATAAATAAATCTAATCTATCAGAATTCATCGTCCCGATATTAATTACTACTGCATCAGCAATACTTACTACTTCTTCTACCTCTTCATAACTATAGCTCATTAAAGGGCTAGCTCCTAGTGCTAAAGTCACATTCGCACAATCATTAATAGTAACTTCATTAGTATAATGTACTACTAATGGATTGCCCTCTTTTACCTTATCAATTAATTCATACATTCTTCTTCCCCACTTTTTTATTCAAACTTATAAAAATGATTAACTGGTCCTACTCCATGTCCAATATCAAAACTATGTTCAATAGCTTCTGTAATATATTTTTTGCTTAATGCCACCGCTTCCTTTATGTCATAACCAAGAGCTAAATGCGCAGTGATAGCTGATGAAATAGTACATCCTGTACCATGAGTATTCTTTTTATTTATTCTCTTAGATTTATATACTTCAAATACGTCTTTCCCTATAAGGACATCAATTGCATCACCCTCTAAATGTCCACCTTTCATCAACACATACTTAGATCCTAACGCCAGTATTTTTTCTCCTACCATTTTCATGTCATCTAAAGATTTAATTTCTATCCCTGTTATTTCTTCCGCTTCTGGAACATTAGGTGTTATTAAATATGCCATTGGTATTAAATACTTTATTAAATTTCCTTTAGCTTCTGGTTTTAACAATGAATATCCACTTTTAGATATCATTACTGGATCAACCACTAAATATTTAGGATTATATCTCTTTAGCATTTCAACAATATCTAATATTATTTCTGCACTTGATACCATCCCTATCTTTACTGCTGCCGGTTCAATATCTGCAAATATTACTTGAATCTGTTTTTTAATTATTTCTCGACTTAATTCTTCCACTGCAAATACGCCTTCAGTATTTTGTGCTGTAATTGCAGTAATTACACTCATTCCATATGTCCCTATAGCACTAAATGTTTTTAAGTCTGCCTGTATTCCAGCTCCCCCAGATGAATCCGATCCAGCTATTGTTAATGTTGGTACTCTATAATCTCTCATATAATTCCTCCTTAAATTAATTAAAAGAAAAAGCTGCACTCCTTACGGAGTACAGCTTTTAAAATATTATATAACAAATAAAATATAACATAAAAAACTAGTCATAGTTTTCTACCCTAATTCACAATTCATCATTTTATAAAAGCTTTCCTCCGCTGGTATTATCCAGTTCAGGTACAAGGGTTGATGTTTAAATCTCTCAGCATTGTTAGCACCCCTAGCATTTTTCATTTTTCTTATTTAATTGTATACTTTTATACAAAGTATTACAACAAATTTATTATATTTTCTCTATTTCACATACTGCTTCAAGTGATAATTCAAAAGATAAATCATAAGATGAGATTCCAAAATTCCGCTCTGAATACTCTTCTAGATTAGCTAAGGAATCTGCCGTAAATAGAATTTGTCCAAATATCACATCTCTAAATTTAGCACAAGAAGCCAATGCTGAACATTCCATTTCAACAACAGAACAACCTTCTTCCATTCTATAGGTAACCATATCTTTAGTTTCTCTAAAGAATCCATCAGTTGTCCATGTTTTACATTCTGTATACTGCAACCCTAAATTTGATACTGCTTTTTTTATACCTTTGATGGCCCGTGAATCAATTTCTATTTCTCTAGCTGGTGGCAAATAATGATATGAAGTTCCTTCATCCCTTAATGCTGAAATCGGAATAATAATTTCATCTTCTGCAAAGTTCTTTAATGCGCCGCAGCTTCCACAAGCAACTATATATTTCACTCCATGTCCAATTAAAAAATCTAAAATTTGCGTCGCAGGAGCTGCCCCACAAGGAGCTTGGCAATAGCAAATTTCTTCACCTTTATATATTGTTCTATATACTTTGTAAACTTTTGTTATAGATTCAAATTCACCTATTACTTCTATTTTTTCACCAAAACTATACTCATCAACCTTTTCACCTAAAAAAGCAAAGACACACTTTTGGGGAAATATCCCATACTCATCTCTGTCTGGCATTATAATAGCTCTTTGTTCTGTATCTACCTCTAATATTGGATAATTGCTTTTTATAACCATTACTCATAAACCTCACCTTTTTATTCTATTAAAAATTCTTTTACACATTCTATAAATTTTTCTTTTTCTTCCAAATATAACACATGTTTTCCATTTAAAATTTTAACTTTGGCATTAGATAAAAACTCCCTTAGGGAGTTTTTACCTTAATTCATAATTCATAATTCATAATTCATCATTATCTAAATTTCTCTTGTTTCATACTTTAAGAATTCTTTTTCTTCCTTATTTAAGTATGGACTTAGCTTTTCATAAACTATCCTATGATATCTATTAAGCCATAACTTTTCTTCAGGATTTAATAATTTAACCTTAACACCAGCTAAATCTATTGGACAATATGAAATAGTTTCAAATCTATAGAACTCTCCTGATTCAGTGGTTTCATCTTTCACTACTAAAAGTGTATTTTCTGTTCTTATACCAAACTTTCCTTCTTTATATACCCCTGGTTCATTTGTTAATATCATGCCTGGCTCTAATGGAACATCATTGCCCCTTGGTCTTATACCTTGTGGGCCCTCATGAACATTTAAGAAGAAGCCAACACCATGACCAGTACCACATTTATAGTCAATTCCATACTGCCATAATGGTCCTCTAGCTAAAATATCTAAATTCATACCATTAGTACCCTTTAAAAATTTTGCTCTTGCTAAATTTATATGACCTTTAAGTACTAGAGTAAAATCTCTTTTTTCTTCATCAGTTAAATCACCTAATACAAAAGTTCTTGTAATATCAGTAGTACCATCTAAATATTGTCCACCTGAATCTACTAAAAATAATCCTGCTGGCTTTAATTCATAATTGCTCTCTTCTGTAGCGCTATAGTGCATCATTGCAGCATGTTCCTTATATCCTGCAATAGTGCCAAAGCTATCACCTTTAGCATTTTCACCCTCTGCCCTAAGAGCTGATAGTTTTTCTGCTGCTGAAATTTCAGTAATTTCTTTTTTGCCTACATTTTCTTTTAAGTATTTAATAAACTTAACCATAGCAACGCCATCTCTCACTTGGCATTTTTCAAGATTAGCAATTTCCACGTCATTTTTAATAGCTTTTAATTCAGTAGTAATATTAGACCTCTCAACTATTTCTGCTGAAATTAATGCTGCTAATTTTGCATTTACCTTAGCCGGATCAATCATTACTCTTCCTGATAATTCTTTTACTGCTTTTTCTATTTCATAATATTCAAATATATTAATATTTTGTAATTTCAATCTTTCCTCAACATCTGGGGTAACTTTATTTTTATCTACATATAATTCAGCCTGATCCATAGTAATAATAGCATAGCTTATTACAACAGGATTAAAAGCTATATCATTTCCTCTTATATTAAAACACCATGCAATATCATCTAATGAAGAAACAAGGTAACTTGAAACTTTTTCTTTTTTCATTATTTCTCTTATTGCATTAAGTTTTTCATCAACTGATTTCCCAGCATATTTTTCTTCATGGATAAACATTTTATCTTTTGGCAGTGATGGTCTATCTAGCCATACTTCATTTAAAATATCCTTATTCATTTCAATTCTAAATTTATTTTTTTCAGCAATCTTTTTAAGTTCCTTGTATTGATTAAATGAAAAACAATTACCATCAAAAGATAAAACATTGCCTTCTTTTATATTTGCAGCAATCCATTCATTTAATGTTTCATAACCTTCAACTGCTATTTTCATCAGGTCAATTCCTGTATCCTTTAGCTGTTCCTCTGCTTGAATAAAGTATCTTCCATCAGTCCAAAGTTTTGCTTCATTTAAGCCAACAAGTAATGTCCCTGCAGAACCAGTAAATCCGGATAAATATGCTCTTCCTCTATAATAATCTGCAACATATTCACTTTGATGTGCGTCAGCGCTTGGAGCAATATAGAAATCAATTTTATGTTTTTTCATTATTTCGCTTATTTGTTTTATAGCACTCATCTTTTCATCCCCAATTCTTTTATACTATTTTTTATTACTGTATATAATATCTTTTCTTTATATTTTATCAATGAATAACTAAACTTGTAAATATTGATAAAGTACCTGTTCCAATAAAAAATATCCAAGTAATATCTCCATTAAATATAATAATATGTTTTAAAATAGAGTTTCCTTGCTCAATCATATAAGCTTTTATTCTGTCTAGTTTAGGTACTATTAAAAAAATAATGCCAATTACAATAAATATTATTCCATTAATCATACTCCTCATCCCCTTACCAATATTACTATTTTTATACTTCAATTATACGCTAAAACGGTTACATTAGCCATATTTTTATTATATTTTTTATAATTATACAAATAGCGACATAAAAAAATAAACCTAAAAACATCACTTGATCTTTTAGGTTTATTTTTATTCTTCTTTATTCCATTAATTTAAAATCATCAACTATCATGCTGACTACTTCTGCTTGTGCAGTTAACTCTTCACTAGCTGCTGCACTTTCCTCAGCAGTTGCAGAATTTTGCTCTACAACACTTGCAATCTGTCTTACATTGTTATTTATTTTTTCCATCTCTTCTGCCTGTAATTCTGCCGCCTTTGTTATGTCATTTATATAATTTGTGGCCTTAGACATTTCTTTAATTATTTCTAATAAGTTTTCAGCATTTCCTTCAGCTATTATTTTACCTTTGCCTACAACATCAATGGATTTTTTAATTAATTCTGTACTTTCGCTTACTGCAACTGTACTTTGACTAGCTAATACCCTTACTTCATCTGCTACTACTGCAAAGCCTTTTCCTGCCTCACCAGCTCTTGCTGCTTCTATTGCTGCATTTAAAGCTAATAGGTTTGTTTGATCTGCAATATCCTCAATAGTCTTAATAATATTGCTTATATTATTAGAAGATACTTCAATTTCACTCATAGCATTAAGCATTTCAGTCATTTGCTTATTTCCATGTTCTATCGCTTCTACTAATCTATTAATTATATTATTTGTTTCACTTGCATTTTCAACACTTTTTTGAATTTGATTGTTCATACTATTCATATTATCTGATAACTGTTCTATTTGTGTAGTTTGCTCTACCGCACCTTCTGCTAAGTTTTGTGCTGTTGAGGCCACTTGCGTTGAACTAGCCGTTACATCATTAGCTGAACTTTTAATTTCCTTTAACACTCCATTAAGTGCACTTACAATATTATCAAGTGATGATTTAATTTCTATAAACTGCCCTAAATATTCTTTTTCAGTTTTTACATTTAAATCTCCATCTGCAACATTACCTAAAACTTCTGATATTTCACTTATATATTCCTTTAATGTATTACTCATATTTATAAATGAATTAGCTAATGCTCCTATTTCATCATCATTTTTCACTTCGATTTCTACATCAAAATTCCCTTTTGATATTTCATTTGCTACCTCTGCTAACTCTTCAATTGGATTAATAAATGATTTTGCATAATGCGCTGATATTTTTTTAGTAATTCTAAAAGAAAATAGAATTAATACTACTAACACTACTATTCCAACAATACCTATAATATTATTCCATCTACCATAACTATCTGCTAAATCTATTTTTATATCTAATAGGTTAGATATTATTTCTTCAGCAATTATCATTATTTCTTTTATTTCTTTATATTCAGACATTGCTTTAGGTGTATTATTATCTTATATATATACTATTAATACTTCAACATTATCTTCATAAACCTTTTGCAATTCTATTAACTCTTCAATTTTTTCTTTTTCTGCTTTTGATTTATTGGTCTTAC
>CAKVNP010000139.1 GCA_934777095.1 uncultured Clostridium sp.
CAGTTGGTAAGCTTACAAGCTTTATGACTTATTCATTCCAGATTTTAATGTCACTAATGATGATTTCAATGGTTCTTATGATGCTTTCAAGATCAGTGGCTTCAGCTGCACGTATTCTTGAAGTATTAGAAGAAGAAGTTGATATAGTAAATCCTAAAGATCCAATATTTAACGTTAAAAATGGTGATATAGAATTTAAAAACGTAAGCTTCAAATACGAAGATGATAGCGAAGAAAATAACCTTGATAATATAAATATATCTATTAAAGCTGGTGAAACAGTAGGGGTTATTGGAAGCACAGGTTCAGGTAAGACAAGCTTAGTTCAGCTTATACCTAGATTATATGATGTTACTTCAGGAGAAATCTTACTTGGTGGAGTAAATGTTAAAGAATATGATATAGAAACCTTAAGAAATGAAGTTGCTATGGTACTTCAAAAGAATACATTATTCTCAGGAACAATAGCTGAAAACCTTAGATGGGGAAATGCTGAAGCAACAATGGAAGACATTGAAACAGTTTCAGAAGCAGCTTGCGTCAATGAATTTATTGAAAGACTTCCAGGAAGATTTGAAATGCCACTAGAACAAGGTGGAGTAAATGTATCTGGTGGACAAAAACAAAGACTTTGTATTGCAAGAGCACTTTTAAAGAATCCAAAAGTATTAATTTTAGATGATAGTACAAGTGCGGTAGATACTGCTACAGATGCTAAGATTAGAAGTGCATTTACAGAGCAATTAAAAGATACAACTAAAATAATTATTGCCCAAAGAGTTAATTCAGTATGTGAAGCAGATAAGATTATCGTAATGGATGATGGAAAAATAAATGCAGTGGGAACTCATGATGAACTGATGGAAAGCTGCGAAATTTATCAAGATGTTTACAAATCACAACAGGAAGGAGTTGGATTACGTGAATAATGGGAAAAAACCTTCAAGAGGACAAGCCCCTCAGGGAGGACCAGGAATGAAAGGTAAAGGAATGCCTAAAGGTGGTTCAAAGCCTAAAAATATGAAAAAAACATTAGGACAGCTATGGAAATACCTTTCTCAGAGCAAGGGATTATTATTTGTTGTTCTTATCTTAGTAGTTATTAACTCATTTGCAATGGTTGCAGGTTCATATTTCCTTAAACCATTAGTAAATAATTATATTTTACCTGGAGATTTTAAAGGATTAGCTAAAATGCTAGTAGCTTTAGGTACAATATTCTTATTGGGTGCAGTAGCATCTTATGGATATGCTAGAATAATGGTACACATTTCACAAAAAACAATTAGCAATATTAGAAAAGATTTGTTTAATAAGATGCAGGATCTTCCTATTAAGTACTTTGATAGAAACACTCATGGAGATTTAATGAGTCTTTATACTAATGATATTGATAATATTGGTGAAGCGTTAAATAACAGTGTTGCTAATATAATGTCATCTTCATTAAGTTTTATAGGAATGATTGTGATGATGTTTGTTTTAAGCCCGTTATTAAGCTTAATAACATTAACTTTCTTATTCTTAATGATTTTTGTAATAAAAAAGGTAGGTTCTAAGAGTAAGTACTACTTTGGTTTACAGCAAAAAAATATAGGTCAGCTTAATGGATATATTGAAGAAATGATTGAAGGACAAAAAGTAATTAAAGTATTTTGTCATGAAGATAAAGCAATAGAAGATTTTATGATGCACAATGAAGAATTAAGAAAAGCATCTACAGGGGCACAGGCTTTTGGTGGGTGTATGATGCCTATCTTAGGAAATATGTCACATATGAACTATGCAGTTACTTGCTGTGTAGGTGGTATTTTAACTATTGCAGGAAAATTTAATCTTGGTTCATTAGTATCATTCCTACAATATACTAAGCAGGTTTCAAACCCAATTGCACAGGTTTCACAACAAGTAAATATGATTTTAGCAGCTCTTGCTGGTGCAGAAAGAATATTTACAGCTTTAGGAGAAGAAGTTGAAGTTGATGACGGACAAGTTACTTTAGTAAAAGTAAAAGAAGATTCAACTGGTGCCTTAATGCAGACAGAAGAAAATACAGGACTTTGGGCTTGGAAAAAGGAAGATGGAACGTTAGTACAGCTTACAGGAGATGTTAGATTTAAAAATGTTGTCTTTGGATATAACGAAGAAAAGATAGTTTTAAGAGACATCAACCTTTTTGCTAAACCAGGACAGAAGATTGCTTTTGTTGGTTCAACAGGTGCTGGTAAAACTACTATAACTAACTTAATAAACAGATTCTATGAAATCAATTCAGGAAAAATTACTTATGATGGAATAGATATAAAAGATATAGATAAATCATCATTAAGAAAATCTTTAGGAATAGTCCTACAAGATACACACTTATTTACGGGAACTATTGCAGATAATATCAGATACGGTAATCTAGAAGCTACTGATGAAGAAGTTATTGCAGCAGCAAAGCTTGCTAATGCACATACATTTATCAAGCATCTTCCACATGGTTATGATACTGTGATAACAGGTGATGGTGAAGGACTTTCACAAGGTCAAAGACAGTTACTTGCTATTGCAAGAGCTGCTGTAGCTAACCCACCAGTATTAATCATGGATGAAGCTACAAGTTCAATTGATACTAGAACTGAAAAACTAATTGCTGAAGGTATGGATAAACTAATGCATGGAAGAACTGTATTTGTAATTGCCCATAGACTTTCAACTATTAAAAATTCAGAAGCTATAATGGTTCTTGAACAGGGTCAAATCATTGAAAGAGGAAATCATGATGAATTATTAGCACAAGGTGGAAGATATTATCAGCTTTATACCGGAAAAGCTGAATTAGATCAAGAAGAGGCTATCTAATTAATAACCTATATATGATGGGAAACATTAAATTAATCCCGCCATATATAGGTTTATTTTTATTTAGCTTTATATATTTCCTGGGAAAGCTTGGCCATGGATTCAAAAGCTTCAGAACCCCAATCTACTAAATATCTTTCTTCCTGGTCAGGGGTTAGGTCAGTACTCTCTGTTAAAATTCCTAAATCTTTCGTCATTACGACTAAAATATAAGTTTCATCACCATAAATAATAGACGCATCGTGATAATATCTATAATAACTGCCTATTTTATGAGCACCCCTTCCTTCAGGGAGATATTTATTTAAGGAATCATTAAACTGAGTATGTTTCATATAATCAATAATTTTAGCATAGCTATTATCTTGTGAGAAATAAAGCCTATAAAGAATTTGATAAATGGATTTTGCAGAAGTCTTTAAATAGCCATTATCGTTAATAAGGCAGTTATTGCAGATATTATTATTGGCATAATCAATTATTGTATTGCCACAAATCCTATTTAACATATTATAAGCAATATTGTCTGACTCAGTGATACAGAGCTGAAGCAGCCTATCGATTGAAACAGTAGAAAGATCATCAGCACTTAGATTATTAGTATTATTAAGATCATTAGTATCATTAATTTTATCAAGATTATCAGAATCGTTAAGACCATCAGAATAATTAATATCATTTAAATTATCCTGATTAATAATATTAGTTTTCTCTGAAGAATCAATGTCCTTACTGGATAATTTATAATTTATTACACAAAGAATGATTACAATAATTATATAAATAATTATTAATTTTATTTTCATTTCACATCCTTTCTAAAGAAGCCTATTGCAGATCGTGGCTTGTAGCGGCAGCAGCACGTGCATTTTCAACTTCTGGAATTAAAGATAAATTATCATTTTCACTAGTAATATATTAATTCTGTTAACATTTTATAACAGTAATAAATTACCTAATCCAAAAGTATATATGTTAATATAATCAACACGACTTTTAAATTTAAGGGGTGGAAAAAGAATGGATTGTATTTAAAGAGAATATATGGAAAATGGAAAATAATCATAGCAGACCAAATGGGCGGTTATTATTAATAGAAGGGAATGAAAGATAGCTTTAAGATATGATTTATAAAATTAAAAAATTCTAATATTACCTTTATGCCTCCTTAATTTGTAGATGATACTATAAGTCTATAAATTAATGGAGGGCTTTTATTATGTATGAAAAAATAAAATATGTAGGAAACTTATTAATAGAAAAAGTAAGAAAATATAAAAGAAAGATAAAAAGAGTGATTATTACAATGGTTGCAATAGTAGTTCTTGGAGGGTCAGCAGTTACTTTTTCAGGGTATAAATATATCACATCAAATATTAATTATGATAAAGCAGCAGCTACTGAAATAGCTTTAGAAAAAATTCCAGGTGAAGTTCTTTGGGTTCAAAAAGATATTGACCATGGTATACTAGAGTATGAATTTAAGATTAGAACAGAAGATAATATATAGAAGATGAAGCCAATATAGCTGATTTTATCAAAATGGAATTAGAATATGAAGGATATAAAGCTGAAGTGGCCAATGATGGAAAAGAAGGGTTAATTAAATAGAATCCAGGTTGTATTTAGAAGAGAAGAAAGCACTAAGAGCAGTGAAGTTAGATTTAAGGATATCAAGATTGATTTAAATTCAAGAATAGTAGTTAAGGGAAATGAAAGCCTGCTGCTTACTACTAAAGAATTTGAACTTTTAATGATGTTTATCAATAATAAAAATATAGCTTTAAACAGAGATACGATACTTAGCAAAGTATGGGGCTATGATTATGATGCAGGTACAAATATAGTAGATGTATATGTAAGCTATCTAAGAAATAAATTAAATAAAGAAGATAAGGAATTATATATCCAGACAGTTAGAGGTATTGGATATATTATGAGAGAGTAGATTATGAATAAAAGAAGGCTGCCGATATTTTTAGAACTGACCATTGTATCATTAATTATCATTATTACTATTTTAAGTATTTATTCGGTAGTACAGCTAATCAGTTTAAATAGCTTTAGTACAGAGTATCAAGAGGAGCAGCTAGAGGATAGATATGATGAAATAGTATATTTATTAAGTAATGCGCCAGATATTGATATAAATAAAATACTTAAAGATAGTGAATATATTAGGATATACCAGGATGATAAGATAATTTATGCTACGGAAACTAGACTTTGGAATAATATAAAGTTAAATAATAGTATACTGAAAAGTATGTTCCTATTTATGCAGGCTCAATAATATTAGGTTTAATATTAAGTATAATAGGAGCTATTTTTGTTTCAAAGAGATTTATAAAATCATTAGATATTTGTATTAGTGAAACTGATAGGCTGAATAAAATAGTACAGGATTTACTTCTTTTATCTAAAAGTGAAAAGGAAGAAATAGATTTATCTTTAGTAGAATTTATTAAAGTAAAACCAATTATTAATGAACTGATAAATCATTATTCAATCCTAAATAATAAGATAAGTTTTAGCGTTGAAATAGAAGAGGATGCAGAACTAAAAATCATGCCTGACCATTTAAAGCAGCTTTTAATTATCTTCCTTGATAATGCCATTAAATATAACGATAAAGATATAATAGAAGTAAAGCTTAAACTTAAAGATGATATTTTATCAATAAGAGATAATGGAATAGGAATTGCTGAAGAAGAAATACCTTATATAATGAAGAGATTTTATAAGACAGATAAGTCGAGGGTTAATAAAAACAATTCCTTTGGCTTAGGATTATCTATTGCAGAAAGAATTATTAAGAATTATCACGGTTCAATTTTCATTAAAAGTAAAATAGGTGAATTTACTCAGTTTAATATTTCCTTTAGAGGATAGACTTATAAGAGAAGGTAGTAAAATCTTCTCTTATTTTTATGAACTTATTGTAACTATTGTTTCAAAATAAACTAAAAAGTGATAATATAAAATATATTTCAAGGATTTTACATAAGGTGATGAAGGGGTTGAATAAATTGAGTAAAAAAAAGATAGGAATAATTATAGCTACAGCTGTATGTTTATTTGGAGTTGGTGTTGGTGCATATAAAATAACTTCTAAAAACAATAAAGTTGATAAAATAGTAGAATCAGCTCAAGAAAAATTAGCAGAAGGAAACGTTGAAGAGGCTGACGAAAAAGTATCATCTGCTTTAGAATTAGACCCAGATAATGAAGCAGCTAAGAAGATAGATGAAGCTATTGATAAATATTATGAAGTATCAGATTTATATAATGATGGTAAGCTTGATGAAGCGGAAGATAAGTTAGAACAATTTAATAGTACAGATTATGAATCATATTTTACTAAGTTTAAGGAATTAGCAGAGACTATTCGTGAAAAGAAGCAGACTCTAGATGATACTAAGCAAGCAATAGCTGATGTTGCTTTACAAATTGCACAAGAAGAGCTAGAGAAATTAACAGCACAATTAAATAAGGAAGAATTAGCGAATTTAATTGAAAAATTAGAGGATTTATCAAGTCAAAGTGGTATTACGCCAGATG
>CAKVNP010000140.1 GCA_934777095.1 uncultured Clostridium sp.
GTATTTAGCAGTTTCTCCTTTTTAGTTTCTTTATTGGAAATTTCTAGCAGTTTATTTTTATTTTTTTCTAATGCTGAAGCTAAATTTTCTAAATCTAATTTGCTTCTATTTTTAATTATTTCTTGTTTCTTAAGATCATTTTCAATTTCTCTTACTTTTAAAGCCTTTTCTTTATATATATTAAATTTATCCTTTTTTTCAATAATCCCTGCTTTTTCCTCTATAAGCTTATCTTTTCCCGCTTCAATATTCAGCCATTTTTCATATTGAATTTTATTCTGCTCATTTTCAATCTTTGCTTTTGCTAACTCTTCTTCTGAAGCTTCTATTTCTGTTTTATTAATTTTTATTAAGTTCTCTGTTTCCTTAAGAGATTTTTCAAGATGAAGCAGGCTTATTGCCTTTCTTCCCTTTTGTAGTTTTTCTTCATCTTCTTTTATTAATTCTAAGCTATTATTAAGCTCTTCTATTTCCTTACACACTTCTGTAAGCCTAACTAGCTTTTTATTACTTTCCTCTGAGCACATCTTCATTAAATTAATCTTTTTAAGCTCATTATTGTAACCTTCAATTGCTGATTCTAGTTTCTTTTCTTCCATTTTATCTAATGATATTGTTTCTCTTGTCAAAGCAATAATTTCATGGACATCTGCATATTCATCATGTATTAATTTAGTTAGTTCTTCATTAAGATGTGGTTCTATTTTAGTTATATAAGCTTCCCTCCTCTTTTTATCCCCTTCAATTTTACGTTTTAAAGTAAGCTGTTTATCCTTTAAAATATCCTGAAATTTCAAAAACTTTTCTGTGCCAAATATATTTCTAAAAATAACTTCTTTTTCTCTGCTTTCTGCCTCTAATAGCTTTTTAAATTCTCCTTGCGGCAGCATTACTATCTGCTTAAACTGCCCTGCATTAAGCCCTAAAAGTTTTTCCACTTCCTTAGTAACTTCTGTAGGCTTAGTGATTACTTTCTCATCATCCATAATTAACTCAGCACTATGCTTTTTCTCTACAATTTGTATATCTCCATTTTTCTTTATTTTAGCAACCTTTTGAGTTGGATATCTTTTTATCTTATATTTCTTATCCTTAATTAAAAATTCAAACTCAACATATGCCATTTCCGTATTTTCTGCATGATGGCTTTTTAATGAATCTACGCCCCTGCTTCCTCCACTTGCCTCGCCAAAAAGTGCAAAAGAAATAGCATCAAATATTGTAGTCTTTCCTGCACCTGTAGGCCCTGCAATAACAAATATATTGTTATTTTTTAATAGGGTGAAATCTAATTCTTCCTTGCCTGCATATGGTCCAAATGCATTAATTATTAGTTTCAGTGGTCTCATTACTGCTATCCCCTTTCAATATTCTCTAAAATATTTTGTACTTCTTTTATTCTTCCTTCATCCATTTCCTTACCCTTAATATTTTGATAGAACTCCTCAAAAAGTTCTTCCATGGACTTTTCTCTAAAATTCTCATCGGCAGCAGTTTTGCTGATTCCCCTGTTGTTAATGCTATTTACCATCTTTAATCCCATAACATTAGGGAATACTGCTCTCAATTTTGAAATTGCATCAAGAATTTCACCTTCATCCGTAAGTTCAACAAAAACATAATCATTTAAATTAGTTCCTTCATGGACTTCCTTATTAGTTAGTTCAGCTATAGGCCCTCTAATAACCCTTAAATCTCTTAAGGCCGGTACCTGTAAAAGCTCCACCTCAACATTTCCACCTTTATCTAGTTCAACCTTAGTCACTGATTTATTTTGCCTATACTCAGAAATAGAATATTTCAATATAGATCCTGAATATCTTATTTTATCACTGCCGACCTTTTGAGCCCCGTGTAAATGCCCCAGAGCAACATAATTAAATATATCTAAGTCTTTAGCATTAATTAGATCTGTTCCCCCAATAGATAATGGTCTTTCGGAATCACATACTTCCAAGTTTCCCCTATGTTCTTTATCTTCATAAGAATAAGTAACATATCCATGTCCAATTAAAACATTTCTTTCATCTTCATTAAAATCTTGCTTAATTTGCTCTATTATTGCTTTCATAGCATCATCATGATTCTTTATATCTTCATTTTTTAATACCATCCTTACCTTTGCTGGATCTGCATATGGTAATAAATAAAAATTAACCATCCCATCCTGGTCAGTAAGAGTTACTTTTTTAACCTTCTCCTCTAGCAGCCCGGCTATATATAGTCCCCTATCACTAAGCATCCTGCTGCCAAATGATAACCTTTCTGCACTATCATGATTCCCTGCAATAGCTAATATTGGTATTTTAAGTTCTAAAACTATTTTATTAAAAATTTGGTCTAGTAACTCAACAGCTTCTGCTGGTGGTACCGATCTATCATAAATATCTCCTGCAATTACTATTGCATCTGGACACTCTCTTTTAATCATTTCAATAAATTGTTCAAAATAGAATTTTTGATCTTCTATCATAGAAAACTCATTTACTACTTTTCCTATATGCCAATCCCCTGTATGGATTATTTTCATCATCTTCACATCCTAGCTATATTTTTAATTATTCTTATTATATCAGTAATTTTATTAAAATAAAAAAATTCCCCCACGGGAATTTCTTTATCTAATATTGCTATATTTTAATCTATTTTTCAATTTGCACATATTTTTATCTGCTTTAAAATGTACTTCATAAACTGATTTTGTATCTGCAGAAACCACCTCATAGCCATAAGCCATCCCTGTGAAAAATATTTTATGCTCTGGTATAGCTACTTCTACATGCTTTGATAATTTTTCCTGGCACTCTGCTATTGGAGTTTTCTTAGAGCCAATAAAAACAAAATCATCCGCACCTACTCTATATAAATCACCATATTTATCAAATATCTCACTTAATATTCTAGCATTTTCTTTAATATAATCATCACCAGCATGATGACCTAATGTATGATTTAATTTTTTAAGATTATTTATATTAAATACAAAAATAGGCATTCCTATACTCTTTTTAATATGTTTATCTAAATAGGACATCTTTTCATCAAATGCGCTTTTATTATATAGTTTTGTCAAAGCATCTGTATATGCTAATTCCTTATATAGTTTTGCTTTTACTTCATTATTATAAATTATTAAGAAATCTTTTCCTACATAATACGAAAAAACCAATGAAAAAATTATTATTGAGTATCCTGAATAATGAGTTAATATATTGGATTCAAACGAATAATAATTGGTTATATCAATTCCTACTGATACCGCTATAATAATTATCGGTATCAGCAGATATTTATGTTTTTCTATAATACTCATATTTTCTTTTATTGATATAAATGCAAATGCTAGTGCCATAAATATGCATAATATGTGGAAAATATAGATAGTTTCAACATAATGTAGCATATTCAAAAAATGTAATAAAGATGAAATAATAATAAATATAACAGTATTTATTTCAATCCAGCTTAACAGCTTATGATACTTTTTTGTGCATACTGATTTAACAAATTCACAAAAAGCAACTAAAATAAAATACAAGCAGATAATTTTTATTTCTCCTCTTGGAAATCCATCCTTAATAAATAATTCTAAAATATCGCTATCAAAAGCTATCCAAAAAGCAGCTAGTAAATCAACAATGGATAAATAAAATATCTTTACATATGCTCCCCTAGCCTGTAATAATCCATAATAAATAAATATTAATAAACTTCCTATCGCAAAAAGAATTATTGCCCCAATAAACTTATTCCCATTCTGCTGAATAGTATTAAGTACTAAATCACTTTTATCTCCCAGCTTAATTGAATTTATCTTTCCCTTGTTATCTTCGTATTGAGATAAATATTGTATTGTTATAGTCTTATTTGCATAGTCTTCTGGCAGCTCAATAAAAATCCAATTGCTTTCCGGCTCCTTACCCCAGATTTGACTTTCACTTCTAACAAAAGAATAATATAGTGATTCATCTAGATAAACGTTAATAGACTGCAAATCACTTCTAATTAGTATATTAGGGTTTCTTAATTCTTTAGCAGGCAGTATATTAGTTATGGAAATTTCATTGCAATCTTTATAATCTAACTTAACCGGTAACGATACCGATTCCTCGATTTCTTTGCCATCAACTGCAATACTCCAATTTTCATTAAATGAATTAGGATTTCGAAAATTATTTTTTAAAACAAACTTATTTTCTAAAAAGTTTATTGCACAAATTATGGCAAAAACAACAATAATACTCCAGATAACTTTTTTTATATTCTCTAATCCTGACATACTTTTTCCTTTCATCCTATTAAAGTTACAACCATTATATATTTTTTAATATTCTTCCATATTTGTATGCATAACGAATTTTTACACCTTCTACATTGCGATTTGGTGGCATTATGATTATACTTTTTCTAAACCTTTTTTATAATTTAAAGGGCTTGTCCCGACATATTTCTTAAATTTGCTATGAAAATAATCTATATTCTTATAGCCAACTTTTTCGCATACTTCATAAACCTTTAATTTATCATTTACTAAATATTTCTTAGCTTCCTCTATCCTTATTTTGTCTAGATACGTATTAAAACTCTCGCCAGTATAATTTTTAAAAGCTTTACCTAAATATGCACTATTATAATTAAATATTTCTGCTAACAATTCCAGTTTTAAATCCCTATAATAATTTTTTTCTACATACTTAACTACTCTTTTTATTGAGCTATCAGAAGAATTATTACAGATTAATTGAGAGATAAATTTAAACTCATCAAGAAGCCACTCCATAGTTTCTTTTAAAGTTCTTTTATTATATACTGCTTCAATTACTTCTTCATTAACCAGCAGATTCTGCTTTTTTATTTTATAGTCATTAATTACTTTTTCCTTTAACTCTAAGTATACCTGGATCGCTAAAGACTTTATTCTTTTTTCAGTATACTCTTTATACCTTACATACTCTTCATTATTCTTAATTGCTTGCTGTAATTTAACTAAATCGTTAATTTCAACAAAGCTATATATATTGCTAAAATTTATAAACTCTTTATTTTTTAATTTTTCATTTTCATCTTCTATTAACTCTGATGATAATATTCCATATTCATAGTAATTAAATTTCTTATTCATTATTTCTTTAGCATCTTTATATGAATCCGCTATATTATCAATACCTTTTACTTCTTTCCCTAATGCTATAAATGAACTTATCCCCTCTAGTGAATTCAAAGAAATATATATTTTATTTAAAGATAACATAACTTGTCTTATATCAATATTTCGATATACAATAATAATTAAATTATCTACTTCCATTACCTCGGTCTCTAATAGGCCTTTTAGTTTTGATTTTACTATTTCTCTTAAATAATCTATATCATATTCTTCTTTATTTTCTATATGAGTATCTAACAATACTACATTAATATTTTTATATTCATTAAATTCAGCCCTAAGTTTATCATTAACAAAAGTATCATCACCTAAGATTAACTGTTTTAAATTATGAGTTCTAATTAATTCCTCTCCCTTTTGTCTCGTTTTCTCCTTTTCCGCTTCTTCATCAATTTCATTTTTAATAGTAATAATCATTTCTATCAGCTCATCCTCATCTATAGGTTTTAATATATATGATTTGACGCCATATTTCACGGCTTCTTTTGTATATTGAAAATCAGAGTATCCACTTATAATAATAAATTTTCCTTTAAAGCCGTTTTGTTTTGCTTCTTTAATAACCTCAATTCCTGTTCTGCCAGGCATTTTTATATCAATTAATACTAAATCCGGATTTAACTCCTTTATTTTATCTAAACCGTCATCACCGTCTTTTCCTAAGCCGCATACCTCATATCCATAATCATTCCATAAAATTATATTTTTCAATCCTTCTCTAACATTAGGCTCATCATCAACAATCAATACACTTAGCATAACTATTCTTCCTCCCATACCATTGGCAAATATAATTTAACAGTTGTTCCCTTTCCAACGGTGCTTTCTATTTTCATATTATATTCTTCACCATAATACAACTGGATTCTCTCTTTAATATTGCGTACCCCTAGGCTTCTTCTTCCGCTTTCCGCTTCTAAATCTATATCTTTATTTAAAATTACCAGCTTCTCTTTATTTATACCAACACCATTGTCTTTAACTTCCACAATTAAATACTCTGCTTCGAGATAAATATTTACTATAATTTTTCCACCTTCCTTACTGCCTTCCAATCCATGAACAAAAGCATTTTCAACAATTGGCTGTAAAAGTAAAGGAAGCACTTTATATTTTTCTGTATCTAATTCAGTATTAAATTCATACGATACTCTTCCCTCAAACCTAAGAGCCTGTAT
>CAKVNP010000141.1 GCA_934777095.1 uncultured Clostridium sp.
TCGCCATAATCTTCATTAATATAATCTTCTTTGTTTAATAATCTTTCTTTACATAGAAGATCGAAATCAATAAAATATGGATTACCCGCAAATGCTGAAAAAGATTGATAAGGAGAGTCACCATATCCTGTCTGTCCAAGAGGTAGTATTTGCCAATATCTTAATCCTGTCTTACTTAAAAAGTCAACGAAATTGTATGCTTCTCTCCCAAATGTACCTATACCATATTTACCTGGTAAAGAAGCTATATGCATGATCACACCTGCACTTCTTTTCATCTTGCTCCCTCCGTTAAGATCATATTTATGTCTATTAACTAGAGCTTAATTGCTATCTTTTTATGCTATTACAAGATTCTCTTTCTACAAGGTTAGTGTCCAATATAATATGCTCATTATTCTTTTCACCCTTTAATAAATCGAATAGCAGCTCTACACTCTGCGTAGCCAATTCTTTTTTTGGCTGTTTTACCGTTGTAATTCCTGGAGTGTAAAATTCACTTTCTTCTAATCCATCAAATCCTACAATAGATATATCTTTTCCAACAACCAGCCCTAAATCTGAAACTGCTTTAGCAACACCAATAGCCATTCTATCTGATATTGCAAAAATTGCAGTTGTATCTTTATTTTCCATTAAATATTTTTTAGCTTCTTCATATGCAACGCTTGGGCTATAATCACCAATTAATACATTGTCTCTATTACTTTCAAGACCATGTTTTTCAAGTGCTTTAACAAACCCTTTGTATCTCCACCAACTAATTCCAAAGTCATTTTTTTCACCAATCATCATGGCAATATTTTTATGTCCTTTGTTTATGATGTATTCTGTTGCATTATAAGCTGACTTTACATCATCAATTCCAACTGTGGAATAATTTTCCTTACCTTTATTAGAAATATTGTTTACAGATGTAATAACAATTGGCACATCAATATTTAGGAAGCTATCTTCATCTATATCTGTAAAGTTACCTCCTAAACAAATTATCCCCTGCAGCCTTTTTTCCTTAATAAAGGAAACAAGTAAATCTACATCCTGCCCAAGGGCATAGTCATTTTGCTGTAAAATCATTGTATATTTATTTTCTTCAATCTTATTACCTATTACTGTTATCATTTCAGAGAAAAATGGATTGAATACACCCTTTACTAAAACTCCGATATTTTTAGTATTGTTCTGTTTCAAGATCCTTGCGCTATTATTAGGAATATAATTACTTTCCTTAATAACCTCCAAGACTTTTTCCCTTGTACTTTCTTTAACATCAGGATGGTTATTTAATACTCTAGATACTGTGCTTACTCCCACTCCTGATAACCTAGCAATATCCCTTATATTCATTGGCATACTTCCTCTCTAACCTTATAAAATGAAACACGTTCCGGTAACGGTACCGTTATTCTTCAAAAAAACGTAGTCCATTATTTCTATTCCTTCTGTTAAGAAAGATAGTGGTTCATTATAAATAATTTAAATCTTTTTATTATTTATTTGATTCTACCATAATGAGCCACTTATGTCTATTTTTTAGGTTTAGCCTTTTACAGCTCCTGCAACAAGTCCTTTAGAAATGAACCTTTGTGATAATAAGAATAATATTACAAGTGGTACTGATGACATTACTGCAGCTGCTGAATATTGTGTCCAGTTAGATGAGAATTTATCTTTAATAAATGTTCTCATACCAGTTGCTAATGTAAAGTTACCAGGTTGTTTCATAAGAGCTGATGTAAAGAAGAATTCACTATATGCTCCAATAAATGAGAATAGGAATATTACTGCTATCATACTCTTCATAAGTGGGAATATTATTTTAACAAAAGTTTGGAATGTTGTAGCTCCATCAACATAAGCTGCTTCCACAAGTTCATCAGGAATACCATCTATATATCCCTTCATTAACCATATATTATATGCACTACCTGCGCATTGAATTAAAATTAATACTAAGAAATTATCCATACCATTTATTCTATAAGCTACAGCTAATATTGCTGGTAAAGCCATAGTAGCAGGGAACATTTGAAGTACGATAAGTGCTAATAATCCCTTATTTCTTAATTTAAATTTTAATTTAGAAAATGCAAATGCTGCAGGAATAGTTAGTAGTAATTGTATTACAGAAACTGCAGTACATACTATAAGTGAGTTTTTAAGCCAGATTAAATAATTTGTGTCTTGAATTACTTTTATATAGTTTTCAAAACTCCAGCTTGCTGGTAAAAGAGACTTTTGAATAAATACTTGTCCTTTTGACATAGATGCTGTGACAACAGCAAATACTGGGAATAAAACAATTAAACACATTATAATTATTATTATTCTAGATACCCAAGCACTAATTCTAGCTCTAGTACTAAGCTTTTGTTTATACTTAAGATCAGTTGTTTCTTTAGACTTATCTATCTTTGTGTTTAATGGCATTTCATTAACGATAGCTTTTCCTTCCATATTATTTCTCCTCCGCAAATTGGCCAGATTTCTTTAAGTTAATTATACTTAAAGTTCCGATTATAACGAAAATTAAAATACTAATAGCTGATGCTATTGAATACTTACCTGATACAGTAACCATCTTATAGTTTACAGATGCTAATATATCTGTATAACCCGCATATTGTGTAGTTGTTCTTGCAGGATTTCCTCCTGTAATTAAGTATGCAGATCCAAAGTTATTAAAGTTAAATGCAAAAGATGAAATAATTAATGGCCATGCTGTTTGAGCAATTGATGGCATTGTTATTTTGATAAATTGTTGTAGCTTAGTAGCTCCATCAACATCTGCAGCTTCATAGTATTCTGATGGAATAGCAGCTAATGCACCTATACAGATATTCATCATATATGGGAATCCTAACCATATATTAACCATTATTATTGCTATTCTAGCATTAGTAGGATCAGTAAGCCATTTAACTGGTTCTGAAATTATGTGTAGATTCATTAATAAAGTATTAATTTGACCATATGAACTATTTAATAATCCTTGCCATGATAAAACTGCTATTGTTACAGGCAATGCCCATGGTAAGATTAATATTGCTTTATAAAATCCCTTTTCCTTAATATTAGGATTATCAAGAAGTAATGCTAATATTAATCCCATGAAAAAGCTTCCAAGTGTTGAAGTAACTGCATATATAATGTTCCATCCTAAAACTGGGAAAAATACTGGTCTTAATGGTCCAGTTAAAACATTTTTAAAGTTATCTAAACCAACAAAATTTATTACACCTTTTGAAAACAGTGAGTAATCAGTAAAAGAAATTACAATAGTAAAGATTATTGGTGCAACTGTTAAAATAAGAATTGTTATTAACGCTGGTGCTAAATAAGGTAATTCTTTATGCTTTTTTGTTTTCTTAACTTCTGTTGAAGCCTCCATATATATACCCTCCTCATTAAATTCATGCACTACAAAAATTTTCTAGCTTTAGATAAGATAACATTGAAATAAATCAAAGAAAATTAGCTTGATCAATTTATGTAGTGGAAGACAAGGAAGCTAAACTTCCTTGTCCATTTATAAGACTATTGTTGTTGTTCAATACCAGTCTTAATTTGTTCAACCATATTATCAAGTGCAGCTTGTACATCTAATTCGCCAGTTAAAGCAGATTTGATGTTGTTAGCACCTGGATCCCAAACAGTGTTCATCTCTGGGATATTTGGTGTAGGAGCAGCAACTTTAGCTTGTGCTGAGAATCCAACCATATTTGCATCAGCAGTGAATTTATCTCCTTCAAGAAGTGAAGTTAATACTGGAATTCTGCTTCCAACTTCAAATAAAGTTTCTCCTGAATTTTCGCATAAGTATTTTAATAAATCGAATGCTAAATCTTTTTCTTCACATTTTGAAGATACAAATGCAGCTTGTACAGTTGCTAAGTTAGTTATTTCTTTACCATTTAATGTAGGTAATTTAGCTATAGCATAATTAATTCCTGATTTATTAGTAGAATCAATATCCCATGGTCCTGAAATATAGAATGCAGTTTCTCCACCTTGGAATTGAGCCTTAGCGATATCTCCAGTGATATCTGAAGCCATTATTCCATCATCAATTAAGCTCTTTAAGAAATCTAAACCTACTTTAGCACCTTCATTGTTTAAACCAACATCAGTTGGATCTAAAGTCCCCTCATTATTCTTGAAGATATATCCCCCATTAGAAGTTAAGAATCCACATGCATAATAGAAGTTTCCAATATCGAATCCAAACCCTTCTGTTTTAGCAATTTTCACTAAATCTTCAAAAGTAGCAGGTGCTTCCTTTACTTTATCAGTGTTGTAATATAAAGCTATTGATTCTTGTGCTACTGGAAGTCCACATAATTTTCCTTCCCAAGTAACTGCATCAAATAATGCATCTGAAGAATATTGGCTCTTGTCTACTAAATTTTCTGGAACTTCAGCTAAAAGTCCAGCTTTGTAGAATGTTCCTAAATCGTTATGTGGCATACCAAAAACTACATCTGGGCCGCTTCCTGATTGAGCTGCTTGAGCATAAGCTTGGAAGTCTGAGTCATCATATAATACTTCAACCTCTACTCCATTCTTTTCTCCCCATTCTTCAGCAATTGGTTTAAGAGCTTCAACTTCATAGTCTTGTAAATGAGACCATACTGTTAATTTCTTGCCAGTATCAGCAGTTTTGTTATCATCTTTTGAATCATCAGCAGATGAGTTATCACCACTTGTAGTGTTTCCTCCATCATTTGATTTGTCATCACTTGATCCACAGCCTACAAATGCTGTAGTCACCATCATAGTTGCTAATAAAGCAGCTAATACTTTTGAACGTTTAACCATAAAAATACCCTCCCTCAATTTCTTGGTAAATATGTTTTATATATAAAACTTTAGAATTTCCAAAGCCTTATAATCATGAATAATTTAATAAAAACTTATTTGTGAAACCAATTCCGGTAACGATACCGATAAACCTCATAATTTAATTTTAACAGCTTGTCTATATACATTACTGTTAAAACAATTATACCCTTTTATAGAAATGTTTAACATTTTTGTTTTTATTTTCTTGATGATTTTATTATAAACCTACCTAAAAACATTTTCAAGTACTATTTAAAAATTTTTTTTGTTTTTTTCTTTCCAAACAAAAAATACTATTTTAAATAACACAGCATTATTGAATTCTCTAATATCATATGATGTGTATTTTTCTATTTTATCTAATCTATAAATTAAAGTATTACGATGAATATACAGTTCTTTGGCTGCATCACTTAAATTTAAGCCACATCTAAAAAACACTTCAATAGTCTTGATCATTTCATTGTCTAATAACGAAAACCCCTCATTAAACGAATTGTAAATCTTCTCTTTCATAGAATCAGATACAGAATCTATAATTCCTTCTAATATAAGCTTTCTTTCATCAATAATTGTTTCGGTAAGCTTATATTTATTTGCAAGCTCCAATTTATACGAACACTCCTCATAGGTCTTTTTTAATTCCATGTAATTATCCACTAATGAATAACAGATATAATATCTGCATTTAACATTATTCATCAGCGTATCCCTAATACTTATAATATGTTCTCCAATATCCTCAAAATTACCTACAATTAAGATATTATTACCTTTTAACATTATTTCTATATTACTGCCTGCATATACCTCTTTTAAATACGCGAAAGATTCATTGATATTTTTATCAATGAAAATATCAATGAGATAAAATTTTCCCATTAGCGTTGGCCATACTGTTGAAATCATGTCTTTTTCTATATCTTTTTCTTGAAGCAGTAGCTGTATAATATTTTCCTTATTAATAAAAACATCTTGCAAACCGTTTTTTATACAATAAGAAAGAAGATTAATTGTATTGCCAAATGCTGCATTAACATTTATGCAGCATTTGGCATCATTAAATTTTAAAGTCTTACATAGACTATCTTCTTTTTTATAATCATCGGTTTCATATACACCAAGATCTTCTATTTCTAACTGGAAAGGTATCTTACAACTGTTATAAATATTATCAACTAGTTTTTCAATACATTCCACAATATCACCTTCTATAGTCTTCTTGGTATTAGATTACTCTTAATTCTGTTTCCTTATCAAATACATGTAATTTATCAGGATTTAAGTAAATCTTAGCTTTTTGTCCAATTTTTAAGCTTGTAGTTCCTTCAACTCTGATATTAATTGAAGCATCTCCGCATTTAGTGTAGATATAACTTTCTGCACCCATAAGTTCAATAACTTCGATATCTCCTACTATTGTATCTTCTGGATATTGTGCAATAAGCTCTGGATCATCACTTAAG
>CAKVNP010000142.1 GCA_934777095.1 uncultured Clostridium sp.
CAATAATGCCATCTATATATGTATTAATTTCTCCACACATTTCATTAATCAACTTAATATCTTCTTTAATTGACGGTGATATCTTATTCGTAAGTTCATTTGAATTTTCTATAAAACCATTAATACTTTTAGTCAAACCCTCAACATCAACAAACAATTGATCTATATTAGGCATGTAATTTTTTATATCTGTTAGAAGATTGTCTGCCTTTCCTAATGATTCACCTGCTAAATCAACATCTCTATTAATCTCGCCAAATTTCCCTTGTATTTCACTTAAAATATTACCTGCCCTTTCAAGTTTAGGAAGATAGATATCTTCAACTTCTATTCCTAACTCCTTAGCTGTAGATAATACAGTATCACTTATCGTTCCAATAACAGTTTCATTTATAGATGATTGTACTCCACTAGCACCCTTATCAGTCAACTTAGGAGCTATAGCATTTATTTTCTCATTAACTGTATATATTAATTTTCCTTTTACTACTTCATCTGATACTATAGATAGAATTTCTTCAGAAAATTTCTCTGGTATCACTATTGATGCATAATATTCTCCATTTTCAACTTTTTCATCTACTTCTTTTGCTGAACCAAACTGCCACCCCATTAAGGTATTCTCTTTTAAGTTTTCAACAACCTCTTCACCAATATTTATTTTCTTGCCATTAAATTCAGAACCTACGTCGTTACTAACAACTCCTATTTTAATCTGGCTTGTGGCTGACTGAGCATATGGATCCCAGGAAGCTTTTATATTAAACCAAGCATATAAAGATGGTAAAATACAAAGTGCAATAAATACAATAAGTGCAGCATAATTACTAAAAATAATCTTTAAATCTTTTTTATATATTTTCCATGAATTCTTAACCATTTTTTCTCCTAACTTTACAACTTAACATAATAACTTTTACATTATTTTATCACAACTAAGTATTTTAAATTCATCTATTAATAAAAATTTACAATTAAATAACATTTTATTATTATTTTAGCCTGAAGAATACAATATAATTGTATTCTTCATTTCTTAAAACATACTATTCTTTGTGAGTATTTGATCTAGACTTAATTTCTTCATTTAAGCTAGCTGCAATAATAATATCTTCTCTTACTTCATCACCATTACTATTATAAGTAACTTGATTATTAGTTTCAGCTTCTGTATTTCTCTTATCTTTTTTTTCATCAGCTTTATTATCTTCAATCTTAGCTCTAGCTTCTTTGATTGCTTCCATCTGCTCTTTTAACTTTTGCATCTTCTTCTCTAAAAGCTCTGTTTTTTCAATCTTTATTTCTTCAGAAATATCAGATTCTTCAAGAGTATTCCTTTGAGCCATTAATGCTTCATAAGTTCTTTCAAGACTTTGAATAGATCCACTTGCTGAAATACTTTGTAAGTAACTTGTTGATGCCATTATTACTTGCATTCTTCTCCCTCCTCACATCTATTAAGTTTTGGCTAAAATATAAACTTTAAGTTTACCTATAATTATCGTATTTTTCCACAATTTTCTTAATAGCGTTATGAGTTTTGTTTTACTGGTAAAATAATAGTAAATGTACTTCCTTGTCCTGCTTCACTTTCAACATAAATTTTACCTTTGTGCAATTCGATTATTTGGCTGGTAATGGTTAATCCTAGCCCGCTTCCACCTTTTACTTCTGAATTAGCATCAATAATCTGATTAAATCTATTAAAGATATATTTATGATATTTTTTATCAATTCCTATTCCTGTATCAATAATTTCTATTTTCACATATTCATTCAAATCAATTATTTTTACAGTAATTTGTCCACCGCTTTCGGTAAATTTACCTGCATTGCTGACTAAATTAATGATACATCTTTCAATAGCTTCCTTATCACATTGAATAATTTTTTCTTCAACTTCAGGATCCACTATTAATTCTATACCTTTATTTTCTATGTAATCTTTTAATGTTAATACTATTTCTTCCACTAAATACACTACATCATTTTCCTTAATATTTAAGTGATAACTGCCATTTTCTATTTTAGAACTATCTATTAAGTCATTAATAAGTTTTAATAATCTATTAGTATTTTTAACTAAGATGCTCATGTAATAACTTAATTTTTCCTTAGGCAATCCTTCCTTATTCAACTCATTAATTAGTTGCTCTGTTGAATAAATTACATTTAATGGAGTACGTAGTTCATGAGATAAATTAACCAGGTAGCTATTTTTATTTCGTTCTGCATCAATTACCTTATTTAGCAGCTTATTGCTTTTTCTCATTTCCTCGCTCAACTCTTTTGTTCTATTATTAATTATTTCATCCATTTTCTTAACTTTTATTTTATTTCCATAAACTCCGTAAACAATTAATATTAGATAAATAAAAATACTTTGTCTACTTTTCCAAAATGGTGGTTTAATAGTAAATTCAACGATATTTTCTTCACTAAATTCACCATTATTATCCCTTGCTTTTATTTTCAATTTATATTTACCTGGAGAAATATTAACTAAATTAATACTATTTTCATTTAATAAATTCCAATTTGAGTTTTCTCCAAATGAATAATAATATTGTATATTATCTATATTTTTATAATCTGGTAGGAATAATTCAATATTAATATTATTTTCATTATATTTAAACTCCCCTCCATCAATAGTTGTATATTCAATACCATTTACCTTGAATGACTCAAATCTAACCTTTGATAAATATTTTCTATCTTCAATTTCCTCTGGCCTAAATACATTAAATCCATTTATTCCACCAAAAAAGAATTCTCCTGCTGAATTCTCATAATATGCTATCCCATTAAATTCATTACTTTGCAGACCATCTACTGTACTATAATTACTAAACTTATCATTTTCTTGCTCATATTTCGATATTCCGTTGTTTGTACTTACCCATATATTATCATGGTCATCAATTAATATACCGTATACTGTATTATTGCTTAATCCATTATCAGTGGTATAGATTGTAAACTCTCCAGTTTCTTTATTATACCTATTTAATCCTAAGCTTGTTCCTATCCAGATATCACCTTTGCTATCTTCTGCTATTGCTCTAATTGAATTACTAGATATGCTTGTCTCATCCTCTGGTATATTTTTATATTTTGTTATTTTTCTAGAAAAAGGATCTATTTTCACCATTCCTTCTTCTGTTAAAGTACCTACCCAGTAATAACCTTCGCTATCTTCATAGATTGCCCTAATATTATTATTAATAAATACATCTCCATACTCATCCAATATAGATGTATCTACAATTTCACCAGTCTTAATATTTATTATGTTTATCCCTATATCAGTTCCTATCCACAAATATCCTTTACTATCGCAGTATAATTTCTTAATTATACTGCTAGTAAGTCCATTATTTTCATCATATATTTTATTTGTTCCCTTTTGCAGATTAATTAAATTGACTCCTTTATGCGTACCCACAAAAATATATTCTTTATATCCTGCTATATCATTTATTGTATTGCTGCTTATTTTTATAGGCTCTGACTCTGTATCTATTATTCTTATTATGTCATTTTTTCTATCTAATAAATTTACTCCACTATTATTAGTACCTACCCATAATATTCCCTGTTCATCTTCATAAAAAGCTTTTATCATATTTTCTTTTAATGAATTTTCATCTAATGGGTTATTTTTATAATGCTGTATCTTATTATATGGATCACATCTACTTACTCCTGAATATGTACCAACCCACAAAAGTCCTGATCTATCCTCAATTATAGAAAAAACTTGACTATCCTTTAAACTATTTGAATCATATATGCTATTTACATATACATTCATCGTATCTTGAATTAAGCTAACTAGTCCATTATCAGTACCAAACCAGGTACTTCCATTACTATCTATAAATATTGTCCTTACTAATCGCCCTGCTAATTTTGTATTATCAGCATATTCTTCGATAATTTCAAATGTATTGCAATCTATTTTATATGCACCATTATTTTTAGTTCCTATCCACATAAAAGTACTATCAGCACATAAAGAGTAAACACTATTTTTTGCAGTTTCATCATACCTTATAGTTGAAATATCTTTAAAATTATTGGTAATCTTATTTATCCCCGAATTAGTGGCCACCCATATATTTCCTTCTTCATCCTCTACTATAGAATTAATAAATTCATTCGCTAACCGTCCTTTAAATATTCTCTCGAAGGAATCTGTCTTCTTATTGTATAAATTTAACCCATCCACTGTTGCTACTAAAATATCACCTTTTTTAGTTATTAGCAGCTTTGTAGTATTACTATTAGATAAATTGCCTGTGTTTTCATCCATTGTATAATTTATTATTGTGGCATTTTTAACACTAATTCTACTGACTCCACCAAATGTAGCTATCCAGATATTATTATTAGAATCCTCTCCAATATCTATAATATAGTTATTATTTATACTATTCTTATCTTCCCTTTTATATGAGTACGTTTCAATCCTATAACCATTATATCTATTTAACCCATCGTTAGTTCCAAACCACATATATCCTCTACTATCTTGGAATAAAACTTCTACTGTAGCTTGTGATAATCCATCTTCAATAGTTATATTGTTAAAATTCAACTGTTTTTGACCATATACTTCTACGTTTATAGCACAAAATATAATGGCGAATACAGCCATTACCCTTATTGTAACTATCTTTTTTTTATTTACCCCCATATAAAATACCTTTCTAGTAATAAATTTGTAAAAACATATTACTATTATATCATTTTTCGACGTTATTTTCCATTTTAGGAATAATAAAACCTCTGCATATTAATATAAATTTAAGTATAAAAATAAAAGAGATTCAACCAAGAATCCCTTTTACTTAACCAATTGAAATATAAAAATTTTTTATTCAGCCGCATTTTCAAACTGGCTATTATATAAATTAGCATAAAACCCATTTTGTTTTAATAATGTCTCATGATTTCCTTGTTCAATTATATCTCCTGAATTCATCACAAGAATCATATCTGCATCACGGATAGTTGATAATCTATGTGCAATTATAAAGCATGTTCTTCCTTCCATAAGCTTATCCATAGCCTTTTGAATAAGAACTTCTGTACGTGTATCAACAGAACTTGTAGCTTCATCTAAAATAAGTATTTTAGGATCTGCAAGTATTGCACGAGCGATAGTAAGAAGCTGTTTCTGACCTTGAGATACATTACTTGCTTCTTCATTAAGCTCCATATTATATCCATTAGGTAATGTTTTAATGAAAGAATCTACATGAGCTGCCTTAGCTGCCTTTTTAACTTCTTCATCAGTAGCATCTAGTCTTCCATATCTTAAATTATCCATAATGCTACCATTAAATAACCATGTATCCTGTAGCACCATGCCAAATATACTTCTTAAATCACTTCTACGATAATCATTAATATTATTTCCATCTATTGTGATGCTTCCACTATTAAGTTCATAGAATCTCATTAATAATTTAACAATAGTTGTTTTTCCTGCACCAGTTGGTCCTACAATTGCCACTCTTTGGCCAGGTTTTACAACTGCATTAAAATCATTAATAATAATTTTATCATCACTATATCCAAAATGAACGTTATTGAACCTTACTTCTCCTTTTACATTTTCGCTGCTTATAGGATTTTCAATATCTTTTTCTTCTTCCTCTTCATCTAAGAATTCAAATACTCTTTCTGCGGCTGCTGCAGTTGATTGAAGGATGTTTGCAATTTGTGCCGTCTGAGCAATTGGCTGTGTAAATGATCTTACATATTGAATAAATGCTTGAATATCACCAACCTTAATCTGTCCTTTAATAGCTAGCCAGCCACCTATTATAGAAACTAATACATATCCGATATTTCCAACAAAAATCATTATTGGCTGCATAAGTCCTGATAAAAATTGTGCTTTCCAGGCATTTTTATAAAGAGTTTCATTTAATTCATTAAATGTATTAATTTCTCTTTCTTCTGCATTAAAAGCCTTTACTATGTTATGTCCAGAATAAACTTCTTCTACCTGCCCATTTACATGCCCTAAATATTCTTGCTGGTTTTTAAAATATTTTTGAGACTTTTTAACTACAGTTGTAATCAATAGCAATGATAATGGAATTATTAAAATAGATACTAATGTCATTATCCAGCTTATTGAAAACATCATTATTAATACACCAATTAGCGTAGTTGCAGAAGTAATTATCTGAGACATACTTTGATTTAGCGTCTGGCTTACAGTATCTACATCATTAGTAACTCTAGATAATACT
>CAKVNP010000143.1 GCA_934777095.1 uncultured Clostridium sp.
TTGTTAAATTAGTTTTAGTACAGTCAGAAACTCTGCCAGTTAGTTCAGCATAAATTGCAGCATGGTCAGCTTCTTCACAAGCAATTACCTTTAGGACTTCAGCAATTTCTGGATGCCCAGCACGTTGAGCAACCCTAGACATTGCAAGGTAAAGTCCTACTTCAGCTGTTTCACCATTGAATTGTCCATTTAAGCTTGTTTTTAATTCTTCATTATCTTTTGCAAGGCCTAATTGATTTTCGACTACAAAGTTTTTTCCTTCCATAAATATATACCTCCTATATTTTGATAATATTTTTATTGTTCCTATAAAAACATTAATTATTACAAAAATGTAATTTAATAATTTATAAGATAGTAATATTCACAGTTTATAGTATAGATATAAGGTTAAGAGAAGAGGAGATATAATAATGGCTTTCATAGAAATTAAGAATTTAAATAAAACATATGGCAAAGGTGAAGCTGAAGTTAAAGCTTTAAAGAATATAAATTTAATAATAGAAGAAGGACAGTTTGTTGCAATAGTGGGACCATCAGGGTCAGGTAAAAGTACCCTACTTCATTTACTAGGGGGAGTAGATAAACCTTCAAGTGGTGAAATAATCTTAAATGGAACAAATATGTATTCATTAAAAGAAAAAGAGCTTTCAATATTAAGAAGAAGAAAAATAGGTTTTGTATTTCAGTTCTTTAACTTAATTCCTGTACTTACTGCTGAAGAAAATATAGAAATGCCTGTGCTTTTAGATGGCGGTAAAATTGATCAGCAATATAAAAAGGAATTATTAAAGATATTAGGACTTGAAGATAGAAAAAATCATCATCCAGCAGAACTGTCAGGAGGGCAGCAGCAGAGAGTATCAATTGGTAGAGCTTTAGCTAATAAGCCTTCATTAATATTAGCTGATGAACCTACAGGAAACTTAGATTCTAAAAATTCAAAGGAAATATTAGAGCTCTTAAGATATTCAGCTAAGAAATATAACCAGACTTTAGTGTTAATAACTCATGATATTAAAATAGCAAATGAAGCTGATAGAGTTATTACCATAGCAGATGGGGAAATTGTATCTGATGAGGTGATGAAGTAATGAAGCGATATACAGATATTACTTTTAAGTATCTTAAAGAAAATAAAAAGAGAACTTTGGTAACAGTTATTGGAATAATTATGTCTTTAGCATTAATAAGTGGTGTTGGTTTCTTGGGATTAAGCTTAAAAGACTATATGAATAATATGTACCTAAAAGATTATGGAGATTGTGAAGCTATATTTTTTCAAGTTGATGTAGAAAAAGCAAACATACTAAAAAATGATGTTGATTTAGAAAAGGTAGGAATTTCTTCATATGATGGGCAGTATACTTTACAAAACTCAGGAAAGGAAAACTATTTTACAATCGAGCCATCAGATAAAGGGTATTTTGATAATATTTTAGCCTATTGTTTAAACGAAGGGAGATTTCCTGAAAATGATAATGAAGTAGTATTAAGCGATCATGTTAAGGATTATTTAGGAATTAAACTTAATGATGAAATAATACTAAATGAAATAATATATGATGAAGAAACTATTGAAAGTAAAGTTTCTGATAATACTAAATCATATAAAATAGTTGGCTTTCTTAACGATTCATTAGGAACAGGTCATTATTTTAATGGATATACACTTTTAAAGGAATTAGAAGATAATAAAGAATACTGCGTTTCAGTTTCAACTGTTGATAGAAATAATAAAATAGATACAATATATGAAAAAGCAGATAATTTAAACATTAATAGAGATAATGTAAGTTTGAATAATAAAATACTTACAATGCATGGAGAAGGAAGTAATGATAGCTTTAATTTTGTTATTAAGGGAATTGTAATTTTTGTATTCTTATTGATAATAACAGCAACTATATTTCTAATTTATAATGCAATAAATATTTCAGTAGCAGAAAGAATAAAGCAATTTGGAATTTTAAGAAGCATAGGTTCAGCTCCTAAACAAATTACAAACTTAGTATTAAGAGAAGGAATAATAATGTGCTTAATAGCCATTCCTTTTGGCGTATTTTTTGGATATATAGGAGTGTGGATTACTGTTAAGTTATTAGAAAAGCAGATTGCCTCAATGTTTGGTGGAGGAATGCTTACTCTTAAGTTTTACCCAGTCATAATATTATTTACAACTGTTTTAGGCTTGATTACTATTATGTTAGCTTCTTATGGTCCAGCAAGAAAGGCTGGCAAGGTTAATGTAATTAACGTAATTAAAGGTAATACGACTGATGAAAAAATTAAGTATTATAAAGGAACATTAATCAGAAAGACATTTGGCGTAGAAGGATGGGTAGCATATAAAAATATCAGGAAAAATGCTAAGAGGTTTAGAGTTACTATTCTTTCATTAAGTATATCATTGGTGCTGTTTATCGTATTTACTAATTTAAATATGAAAAGAAATGCAGAGCTTACTTATATGCAGAAGACACAAGTAACTCAAGGATCTCTTTATGTTCATCATGATTATGAAGAAATTGAAAAAGCGATGAAAAATGTTCAGGGAATAGATAAAGTTTATTCAGTGGGCCAAATGGGAGTAAGCTTTGTTATTGATGAAGAAGATTTAACTAATGAATTTAAACGCAATTATCCAGGTGAAATGACAAGTGTTGATTATAGTAATGAATACGTAATGTTTTATAATGAAGATGCTCTAAAGGAAATGGGCATTAATGATGGATTAAAGGATAATGAAATAGTATTAATTAATTCTAGAGCACAATATACTCCAGCAGGAAAGCTTGAAAATATTCAAATTACAAATTATCAAGAAGGAGATACTATCAAAATTCCTAAAGCAAGTGTTGAATTAGATAAATTTGAAGATAATTATAATGAATTAGTCCAAAAAGATGTAGCTGAAAGAAACTATTATGAATTTAAAATTAAAAAGGTAATAGATAGGAGCTCTTTTTCAGATGATTATAATTTTTCATTATCAATAATAGTAAATGAAGATAATTTCTCTAAATTTAATAAAAATAGCTGGATGAATATTGAAGCAGGGATTAAATATCCAGATTTAAATGATGAAAAACAAATAGAAGAAATATCATCACAAATGCAAGATATAGCTGATGAATATGGCGTATCATTTTTTGATACACTAGGGGAAAATAGAAGAAGTAACGAGATGTGGACTGTAATTAATGTATTTATCTATGGGTTTATTGTAATAGTTACTATGATTGGAGTAGTTAATGTATTTAATACAATTACTTTAAATATTCTTTTAAAGAAAAAGGAATATGGAACATTAGAAACTATTGGGATGGACAAAGGTCAGCTAAATAAAATGGTTATCTTAGAAGGAATGCTTCATGGTGTAATTTCTTCTATAGTAGGAGGAATACTATCAGTAATGGTAACTTATATAGCAATTAAAATAATCAGCCAAGGATTTACTTTCAGTAATGATATGTATTTATCTCCATTTATTATTGGCTTTGCTATAAACTTAGCAATTGTACTAATTGCTTCACTTATTCCACTTAATAAGCTTAAAAAGATGAGTTTAGTTGAAACTATAAAAAATGAAGAATAGGTATATAGCAGATAAATAAGAATGAGATAAGCTTATAATTTATACTTGAATAAATAAGTATTAAATTATAAGCTTATTTTAGTGAGTTATTTTAAGGAGAGGGAATTTATGAAAATATTATTTGTAGAAGATGATTTACCACTGGCGTTAGGGATACAATATACATTAAAACAGGAAGGCTTTGAGGTAGTACATTGTAAGAATTTAAAGGAAGCTGAAAATAATTTTAATGATGAATTTAACATAATATTGCTTGATGTAATGCTGCCAGATGGAACTGGATATGATTTTTGCAGGTATGTGAGGGAAAAGTCAGAAGTACCGATAATTTTTATGACTGCCTGTGATGAGGAAGTAAACGTAGTTATGGGCTTAGATTTAGGCGGTGATGATTATGTTACTAAACCAATCAGGGTTAAGGAATTAGTTTCAAGGATTAGAGCGGTGCTTAGAAGAAGGGGAATAAAAGATTCTGCAGAAGAAAAGAAAGGGTTTATAGTTTCTGGAGATATAAAAATTGAACCATTAAAGTATAAGGTTTACAAAAGTGATAGAGCAATTGATTTAACGGCAATTGAATATAAATTAACTTTGCTGCTTATTGAAAATAGGGGAAATGTATTAGAGAGAAATAGGTTATTAGAAAAGCTTTGGGATATAGAAGGAAATTTTGTAGATGGAAATTCGTTAAATGTTTATATCAAGAGGCTTAGAGAAAAAATCGAAGATGATTTGAAGAATCCTAAATATGTAGAAACTGTCAGAGGAATAGGATATAGATGGGCTATGGAAATTAAGGAGATTTAAAGTAGATGAGAGGATTATTTAGGAATAGAGAAATAAAAAATATAATCATTATATCCATAATATTAACAATTGTTTTTTATTTTGCATCATCATTAATAATTGACTATAGTCTAGATCAAATAAGTTCTAATTATGCAGAGGAAAATATTCAGCTTGCAGGTGCTATCTTAGAAAAGCATCCAGAGCTTGAAAATGAGGTTGTAGAAATTATTGCTAAGGGAGGTAAAGAAGAAAATTACTCATTAGGACTAGCTGTAATGGATAAATATTCATATAATGAAGAATTACCAGCATATAAAAATCACTTAGTGAAAGCTACTAGGGAAAATATTGATAAAATATGGATTTTAATGTGGATAAGTTTTACTATCTTGTTGACAGTATTAATGGTAATAATAGTAAAACCTATCTTTGATAAAATAAAAAATTTAAGTATTATGGCAGATAATATGGTTGAAGGTAAATTTAACGATAAACTGTTAAAGTTTAAAGAAGGAGATTTATATATTTTCTATGATAAATTCACTACAATGGGTGAAAGATTAGAAACAGCTGTAAATAATATTCAGCAAGAAAAGATTGCATTAAAGGACATAATAAGTGATATATCTCATCAGTTGAAGACTCCATTAGCAGCACTGATTTCATATAATGATATTCTGCATAATCATAAGCAGATGACTGATTCAGATAAGGATATGTTTATAAGTTTAAGCTCAGAACAGCTAGATAGAATGCAATGGCTTATTACAACTCTTTTAAAGTATGCAAGAATAGAAAGTAATGTAGTGAAATATAATAAAGATGCAACATCATTATCCAATACTATTTCTGAATCAATAAGCCCATTGAAGCTTATGGCAGAAGAAAAAGATATTGACATTAAATTAGATTTTAAATCAGCAGGAAATTATGAGCATGATACTAAATGGCTAGGTGAAGCAATTAGTAATATAGTAAAAAATGCTATAGAGCATACAGCAGAGGGGGGAGAAATTCAGATTAAATTAGATGAAACACCTTTATCTGTTGGTATAGAAATAAGAGATAATGGTGAAGGTATAGAAAAGGATCAGCTTAAAAAAATATTTAATAGATTTTATAAAGGTGAAAATTCTTTAAATCCTAAAAGCATAGGAATTGGCTTATCACTTAGTAAAAAAATTATTGAGGCGCATCAAGGAAATATTTCAGTAGAAAGTGAAGTGGGAAAGGGAACAGCTTTTTATATTTCATTTTTTAAAACAATAGTTTAAGGAGTAATAGTAAATGAATAAAGACAAAATTGAAAAAGTAACAGAGTTATTTGAAGCATTAATAGACTTAGAAGTAAGATTTTATTATGAAAGCGAAACAGTACCAAATACAGAAATACGTAGTATCGAAGTAAATGAAGATGGAACAATAACTATAGATGGATTTGATAATGAAGAATATATTGTAGAAATTGAAGACTTTATTGACAATTATTCTAAAGAAGGAATGAACTATCATTCATGGAATTTAGCAAGAAATTTTGACGAGGCTATAAATGATTTGTAAATTGATATTACTAAATTAAAAGCAATATTGTATAATTTGCCAACAAAACATATAATAGATATAAAAGAAAATCCACTTAGGTGGAAATAGCATAAATAAAGAAAAAATTCACTAATAGCAGAAGAAAAAGAAGAGGAGATTATATATGGATTATTCAAGTTTAATATTAATGGAAAGAGATAATGAGACAGGATTTGTCACTAAAGAGATAGGCAGCTTCCAAGTGCCGGAAGGGGCTAAA
>CAKVNP010000144.1 GCA_934777095.1 uncultured Clostridium sp.
CATGATGAGTGGAATAATGCAGACTGCCATTAGTGGAATGGTATTTGCGGCAGCTGTCTTTGCTTCAGCAATAACCACTTCCTTAATTATGTATAAAAACGAAAAGGGGGAATAACAAATGAAAGTTACTTTAGCCATGTTTCTGGGTACAGTATTTGGTTATACTTTACATAGAGTAGGTGCTACTGATAGTGATAAGCTACTCTCTATGTTAAGGCTTAGAAATCTAGGATTAGCAAAAACGATATTATTAGCAATTGGTTTTGGGGCAGTGCTTTTATTTGGTACGGAAATATTAGGACTTTTTAATACTAGTCATTTTAGCATTAAGCCTGTTAATTACGGTGTTGTAATTGGGGGAATAATTTTTGGGATAGGATGGGGAATCTCAGGTATATGTCCAGGAACTTCACTCAGTGCATTAGGTACTGGCAAAAAAGACTCTGGATTTTATATCATTGGCGGAATCCTAGGAGCATATTTATTGACCTGCAGCTATAGTTTCTTTGAAAATATCGGCTTATTTAGGGATATATTTGAAGGGAGAAATACTTTAGTCCAGATCTATGATAAAGTTAATCCAGTTATACATATAGGACCATGGGGAGGAGTGATTTTTGGCCTTGCTATAATTCTCCTTGCATGTATATTGCCAGAAAAAATCATAAATGATAAAAGCAAAGCTAAATAATAGCTTTGCTTTTATCATTTTATTAATTATTAGGATTTCTTATTAAAAGTCTTTCCATCATAAAGCATGGATAAGCTTCTATAAAGCAATCCAAATCTCTTTTCTTTGCCTCGTTTCTCATTCTTTCACATAAAATACTGGAAGACATTCCTCCACTACAGAATAATTTAATAATCAACATTCACATCTTTCCCTTCTTAAAAGCCTTTTGATAATTTGTTAAAAAAGTATATGTAAAATTATTAAATGTGAGGGTTGTCCACTGTAGAAATCCAGCGTATTTTAACAATTTGTCAAAAGTAAATGTTTACAAGAGGTGCGTATTAGATATGTATTATAAAAGGATGAAACCTTAATTTTATTATAGACCTCATCCTTATTATTTTAAACTATTAATTTTTAGAAGTTATTATGCTGGACAGCCGGATTTCTCCATTATCAACTAACCGTAGGTACCATTTTAATAATTGGCTGGATTTTTTGCTATCTTTTGTTTGAATAAAATTATTTTTGGAAACAACAGGTGTATATAGGAATGTAGTATTTGCTTTTGTTAAATTGATGTTTAGGGAGCCTTCATAATCAGTGAACAAATATATTAACGGCAGCAGATTAATCTTTAATGTATCATTCATAATTTTATGAGGACATTCATATTCTTCTCTTGTTTTTATGTTTTTTATTGTTACAGTGATTTTATCAAAACAATTGAAATTTACCTTGGAAGATTTTAATAATAATTCATTATTAGATTGCAGCAGCTGTGACAAGATTAATTTTTTATTAGTGATATAGGTTGTTATATCATCGTATAAAGATTCTCTTTCTTCATTCATTCGTTTGCCTCCTCTTTATAATACTAATAAGTAAGATTGTGTAAAAAATAGAATAACAATCTTACTTATTGATATATTATATCGGATAGGAAACAAAAGGTTACAATTATATAAGCATTTCGATAATTAAATCAAGTGTTGACTTAGTTTTCTTTAAATTATCAACATAGTCAGCTATATGAGTTTTATAATAGCTGATTCCTTCATCAGTAATGTGATAGACCTTTTTGCTTCTTTTATTTAAAGCTTCATCACCAATCCAATGGCTTACCACATATCCTTTTGTTTCAAGATCATACAATGTATCATATATTGTACTTGAAGATACCGGGAAAGGCTGGGCAGCATTTTCAAATTTATTTTTGAAGGTTTCTAGAATTTTATTTCCAAAGACTGTTTCACCACGAGATAGTTCTTTTAAGATATAAAAAGTATATAACATTTTAGTATTTACAGCATTTCTTGGTGCAACTAATCTATTTCTTGTGTTTGACATTTAATTTCTCCTTTCAAAAGTCCTTTTATAAAATAGTATCAAAGTAAAAGGCTAATGTCTAATAATTCTAAATTAAACATTATTTTTGTTAACTTAAGATAAGAACCTAAATGACAGTAGAGGAATAGAATATAGTATATTTGATAACAAATGATAGGAGATGAGCTACTATGTCAAGTAAGAAATGTTGTTGCAAGTGCTGCTGTCCAAAGAGCTGCTGCTGTAATTCATGCTGTAATAATAATTCATCATGTTGTTGTAATTCTTGCTGCAATCCTTGTGGAGGCTATGGCGGATACGGCGGATACGGCGGATATGGTGGATACGGCGGATTCGGTAATGGATGCGGTGGATTTGGTAATGGCTACGGCTGCGGTGGCGGCTGGTGGTGGTGGATTATATTAATATTCCTATTTGGAGGCTGCTGCTGGTAATATTAACAAAGGCGTGTTGAAAAGATTTCATCTTTTCAATGCGCTTTTTATTGTCATTAAAAAGATTACTTTTGGGGAAAATAAGTTTAAATAAACTATGGAGGTATTAAAAATTGAAAAAATATCTAACTCTATTTTGTGTTATTACTTTATTAATGCCGTCATTTAATATATGGGCTTTAGATGAACCAGCAGATCTGCCGGAAGAATCTTTAGATGAAAATTTATATCCCTATCCAAAGCTTGATGATTTAATGAAGGAGCTGAAGGAAAAAAGAAAGATAATAGAACAGCAGAGACTGGAAGAAATTAAAGCTAAAAAGCTTGAACAGGAGCAGAAAGCAGAAATTGAAGGTGAAAAGGGCATCGAGGATGTCAAATCTGATGAAGCTAAAGAAAAGGATAATGAAAAATCTGAAAAAAGCAAAATTCCTGGCCTAATTGTGCGTTTGAGAGGCAAACATTCAACAAAGTATTTATGCGGCTATGATTTAACTTTTAGCGATGACAACAAGGAAAGTGCTTTAGCCAAAGAGTTAATTACCGATTATAATACATTGCTTAATAAGCCATCATTAAAAGTAAGAGCTGGCGAAAAAATAAATTTTGAATTTTCTACTGTGCCTAAGTCCATGGATATCTATATTTATAATGAAGAAGGAAATAAGCATTTAACAAGTACGAGAGGCACAATATCAGTACCTGATTTAGAAGAAAAGATAGTAGTTATCGTAGAAGGGAGGTATAAAAACGGCTGGGTAAGATATGCTGTAGTTTTAGATATTAGAAAATAATATTACATAATTATAAATTCAACAGAAGATAATAAAAGTATACTTTTTAGAAAGGATAGATTATATGCAAGATAATTATAATGAAATAAATAATGGACTTTTAAGCCCTAATTTACCAGGAAGCGCAGAGGAACCAGCGCAAACAGAAACTAAACAGCAGGAAGAAAAAATTAAAAATGAAAATGATAAATTGGCTGAGATAAAGGAGCTTGGTACCACTAATGGGACAAATAAGAATCAAAGCATACAGGTACTACCAATCATCGGACAGATAGAAGGCCATATGGTTCTGCCACCACAGACTAAATCTACAAAATATGAACATTTAATACCTCAATTAATATCAATGCAGCAAAATGATGAGGTAAAAGGTGTATTAATAGTATTGAATACAGTGGGTGGGGATGTAGAAGCAGGCCTTGCCATAGCTGAAATGATCAGGTCAATTTCAAAGCCAACAGTTTCTATCGTACTAGGCGGAGGTCATTCTATTGGGGTGCCACTTGCTACCTCAGCAGATTATTCCTTTATAACACCATCTGCCACAATGATTGTACATCCAGTAAGAATGAATGGATTTGTAATCGGGGTAGCTCAGACATTCCATTACTTCCAAAAAATGCAGGAGAGAATTAATAATTTCATTATTAGAACATCAAAAATAGATAAAAAAGATTTAGAAGAAATGATGTTAAGATCTGATGAGCTGCTTAATGATATGGGAACAATACTTATTGGTGAGCAGGCTGTTAACTGCGGCTTGATAGATGAAGTTGGCGGAATATACGAAGCTTTAAATAAGCTTAATGAAATGATAAAGGAAAAAGAAAAGGAAGGAAAGTTAGCAGAATAGTATAAAAAAGCAAAGATTATAAAGTCTTTGCTTTTTTTATTTTAATTTAAAGTTAAATTATACTATAATATATAATGGACTATTAAAAGTATTCGTTATTTAAACAGGGGTGATTAAATGTCTAGAGAAAGGAAAAAAGCCAGCAATAAAAAGAGAACTACTAAAAAAGCTGGCGGAAAAAATAAAAGGGACGAAAAGAATAGCCATGAAAATGATATAAAGGGGATTATTTATATTGGATTAGGCATATTGATGGCAATTGCAATCTATACAAATCTTGCAGGAACATTATCTATTCTTTCAAGAGAATATATTTATAGATTTATCGGTGTCTTAGCTTTTGTTATGCAAATATATTTAATATACTATGGAATAGGCACAATTAAGTTTAAGGGGAATATTGAATATACAAGGAAGCTTGTAGGATTTACTCTTTTAACTATTACTATGGGATTATTCTTTGGAACTATGAGGATTCAAACTATAGATATAGAAGGATTTGGTGATAGCTTAAGATTTATGATGAGGGCTGAAGGGATTAATCTTCATGGGGGATTTTTAGGACATCTTATTGCATATCCATTATCAAGACTTATTGGATATATAGGTTCATATATACTTTATGTAACTATTGCAGCAATCAGTATTATTTTGTGCATGGATGTAACTTTATATGATTTATATATGAAGGTAAAAGAAAAATTTACTAGCTCAGAGCCTAAGAGGAAAGCTAAAAAGGAGAGGGCAATAGAAAAAACTCTGCCAAATATCAAAGTACCATCTGCTGAGCCTACATTAGATGAAGAGCTTTCTCAAGAAAACTTTATTAAAGAAATAAATAATAAGATCCAGATTTTAGATTTTATGAGAAATTCTGAGCTGAAAGATGAAGAAGAGGAAAAACTTCAAAATATCGATATTGATAATTTAGAAGTAGATACATCTATAGATGATGATTTTGGACCATTAGAGTTTGTAGATGAGGAAGAAAAGCCTGTAGAAGTAATGGATTTTAGTACAGTAAAGGATGGAGTGAAGGTAGTAAAGCCTACAAAGACCATTGATAACAAGGATATTGCTATAGATATCCATGATGAGGAAGAGGCACCGGAAGTAAAAGAATATCAATATCCAAAACTTGATCTTTTAAAGGTAAATACCAAGCTTAAGATGAAGAATGAAGATAGAAAAGAATTAATGGAAAGTGCTGATAAGCTTGTGCATACATTAGGAAGCTTTGGCGTTGAAGCAAAAGTAGTACATGTAACTAAAGGACCTTCTGTAACTAGATTTGAAATTCAGCCAAGCCCTGGAGTAAAGGTATCTAAGATTGTAAACCTACAGGATGATATTGCATTAGGCTTAGCAGCTAGCGCTGTAAGAATGGAGGCACCAATCCCAGGAAAGGCTGCCATAGGGATTGAGGTACCAAATAAGAAGCAGTCTCCAGTATTGCTTAGGGAAGTATTAGATTCTACGGAATTTATTGAATCTGATAAAAAGCTTGCTTTTGCACTTGGTAAAGATATTACTGGTAAATGTGTTGTGGGAGATTTAAGCGAAATGCCTCATATGCTTATTGCAGGTGCTACAGGTTCAGGTAAGTCTGTATGTATAAATTCACTTATTGTAAGTCTTTTATACAAATATTCACCACAGGATGTTAAGCTTTTAATGATTGACCCTAAGGTAGTTGAACTTAGTGTATATAATGGCATACCACATTTATTAATTCCAGTAGTTACTGATCCTAAAAAGGCAGCAGCTGCCTTGAATTGGGCAGTTAATGAAATGGATAAAAGGTATGAGCTTTTCACTACTATGAAAGTAAAGAATATAAAATCATTTAATGCTTTATATGAAAAAGGAATAATTAAAGAAAAATTACCTTATGTAGTATTGGTTGTCGATGAACTTGCAGACTTAATGATGACTTGTCCAGGAGATGTGGAAGATTATATCTGCCGTTTAGCACAAAAAACAAGAGCAGCTGGTATACATT
>CAKVNP010000145.1 GCA_934777095.1 uncultured Clostridium sp.
TAATTCCATATCATTAACTACCATTGTGATAGCTTCTCTTAAGTACATATATCCCTTAATATGAGCTGGTACACCAATTTCGTGGATGATATTTGTTATTTCTGTTTCTAAGTCCATTGGTCCTTGCTTAACAGCAGGTTCAGAAACTACAGATGTAGCTGCTGTTGCTGCTGCCACTGGCATTTGCTTTCTTACAGGTTGTTCAACTAAATTATCATTGAACATGTCCTTTATTCTCTTAGTGAAGATGTCCATATCAAATGGTTTTACTACATAATAATCTGCACCTAAAGTTATAGCTCTTTGTGTTATTTTATCTTGACCAACAGCAGATAATACTACTATTCTTGGGAATTTTTCTAAATTCATTGATTGTAATCTTTCTAAAACTCCAAGTCCGTCAAGATGTGGCATGATTATATCTAGCACAACTAAATCAGGTTGTCTTTCTTCTATTAATTCTAGTGCTTCTTTTCCATCTTTTGCGATACCTGTTACGACGATATCTCTTTGATTCAATAGGTAATCATTTAATATACTACAGAATTCCTTGTTATCGTCAGCAATTAAAACTGAAATTTTATTTCCTTCCATCATTTCTCTCCCTTTCTACCCATTTTTGTATTCTTTAGTGGATATTTCATAACTATTTCAAACCTTAAACCTTAATTTAAAATTTTTATCTAATTTATAACTTTATTAAATATATTATAACATAAAAAAAATAAATTAAATAGTTTTTTTACATAATTTTGAAATATTTTTAATTTTCCATTATATATTGGCTGTCAAGAATACTCCTGACAGCCACTTTATCTACTTTATTATTCCAGCATCCTGCAACATCCACTCAATATATATACCATATCCTACATCTGGCTTATTTATTAATACATGAGTTACTGCCCCGACAATTTTCCCATTTTGAATAATAGGACTACCACTCATTCCTTGTACTATTCCGCCTGTCTTTTCCAAAAGCTGCTGATCTGTTATCTTAATAACCATGCTCTTTGAACCAGGCTTATCCTGTTGCAGAAGCTTAATTATTTCAATATCATATGCTTTTGGTCCTTCATCGTTAATAGTAGTTATAATTTGCGCATGGCCTTCTTTTATTTCATTCCTAAAGCCTACAGGCATAGGTTTGCTGAAATTATCATTTATTAACGAAGCTTTGGCTTCACCATATATTCCAGAATCTAAATTTTTTTCAATTGTACCTATAGTATCATTCTCATTAACAAATAGTCCTTTTAATTCACCAGGATTTCCTCTTTCGCCTTTTTTTATGCTTAAAACAGAGGATCTTAATAATTTGCCTGAGTTTATATTAAAGCTGGTGTTAGTGTCTCCATCTGTAATCGGATGGCCTAATGCACCAAAAACTTTGCTGTCTTTATCATAAAATGTTAAAGTTCCTATTCCCGCTGTTGAGTCTCGTACCCATAAACCAATTTTATATTCATTTCCTTCCTTTAATATCTGCATTTTTTTAATTATTTCATCGTTATCCCTTAATAACTTCAATTGTATATCAGCATTTCTGCATGATTTTATTGTAGAAATTAAATCACTGCAGCTGTTAACCTTTTTTCCATTAACTTCTTCTATTATATCCCCCAGCTGAATTCCTGCAAGCTTTCCTGGACTTTCCATCATACCTTCAGAAGTTTCTACATCTGAGTAACCTACAACCATCGCGCCTTTATTTGATATTTTTACACCTATGCTTGTGCCGCCTGGATATACTTCTAATCCTTCAACCTGCTGCACCGCAACTTGTTTTACCGGCAGAACACCTAATAGATTAACGGAAATTTTATCTTTCACAAGCTTTACTTTATTAAATCTGCTAGTAGTAATTAAATTGGAACTTGCTACATCAATACTTTTATTAACATATATCTTATCTGGCATAGAACCTACTGTCATACATTCTAATAAGACCAGAATGAAGATTGGAGCAGTAATTACGCTAAAATATTTAATAATCTTTTTTATCATTTGCTTCCTCCTCCTTTGCTTCTGGTCTTAATTTTCCCTCTATAGCACCTTTATATGCTATAGCATCTCTGTTAAAAACGTCAAAAATTAATATGTAAATAAAAATTTATACAAAAAAATAAAACCATGTTTATTTTCCATGATTTTATTTTCTACATAGTTTACATACATTATGTATTATTGATAAATATTTTTTATTTCTTCTTTTTTTTCATTAGCAAACTTCACCATTTCAGCTGAGTTTTCAAGTGCTACGGCACTTAAATCATCGCCACCGATCATTTTTGCTACTTCCCTGATTTTTTCATCTTCATTCAGCATTTTAATCTGCGTAAATGTCTTTCCTTCATGAACTTTCTTTGAAACAAAATAATGCTTATCTGAAAGTGCTGCAATTTGTGGTAAATGTGTTATACATAACACTTGGTGCTTAGTTGATACTTGATACATCTTTTCACCAACTCTTTTTCCAATTGCTCCACTGATTCCAGTATCTATTTCATCGAAAATCAATGTAGGAATTTTATCTCTGTCTACAAATACACATTTTAAAGCAAGCATTATTCTTGATAATTCCCCACCAGATAAAACTCGTTCAAGTGGTTTTAATGGCTCACCAGGATTTGCTGAAATTAAGAACTGTACTTCATCATATCCACGGGCATTTAAATTATCCGTAAATAATACTTCTATTTCCATTTGAGCCTTTTCTAAACCAACATAGGAAAGCTCTTCTTTTATTTTTACTTCTAAAATTTTAGCTGCTTCACATCTTAATTCATGAATCTTTTGTCCTAAAGACTTCATTTCCTTTTCCAGTTCAGCAAGCTCTAACTTAAGCTTTTCAATTATTTCTTCAGAATTTACAAATTCATCATACTGCTCTTTTAATTTATCTAAAAACTCTAAGATTTCTTCAATAGAATTTCCATATTTCTTTTTATAAATATTAATTTCATAGATTCTTTCGTTGATTTTAGACAGCTCATTTTCATCATAATAAACATCATTAGAAATATCCCTGATATCTCTTGTTGCTTCTTCTAGGATATAATAAGCTTCTTCAAGCTGAATTTTTTTATCTTTGATTTTTTCTAAATGCATTTCAGAATGAGATAATTCTGTAATAGCCTTAGATAAGCCATCTAAAACTGAGATGCCTTCCATATTGGAATTTAAATATCCATAAGCATTTACTAAGCTTTGCGAAATTTTTTCGGCATTTGATAAAAGATTAAACTGTTCCTTTAAATCTTCTTCTTCGCCTTTTTTCAATTTAGCTTTTTCAATATCTTCAATCTGGAATTTAATATAATCAATAAGCTTTTCCCTATCTTCATTGCCATTTAAGCTGTTAATTTTATCTACTATTTCAGTATGTTTTTCTCTTAATAGTTCAAATTCACCTAATAAAGGTCCAATCTTTTCCTCATTATATTCATCTAGATAAAGAATATGTGTCCCCTTGCTTAAAAGAGTCTGGTTTTGATGCTGTCCATGAATATCTAAAAGCTTTTCCCTGATCTTTTTTAGTTGTGACAATACAATAGTCTTACCATTAACTTTTATAATGCTTTTTCCTGAAATTGTTGTTTCCCTGGAGATTACTACTAGGTCATCTTTTTCAATATTAAAATCTTCTAAGACGGAATAAAGCTCCTCATTTTCCACATCAAAAACTGCTTCTACATAAGTCTTATCTTCACCATATCTAATTAAATCCTTAGAAAATTTTCCACCTAATACATAATCTATGGTATCTATTAAAATAGATTTACCTGCACCAGTTTCTCCTGATAGTATATTAAACCCTGCACCAAATTCCACCGATAATTCCTGGATAAGTGCGAAATTTTTTATATTTAATTCAATGAGCATTTTTCCCCATCCTTCAAATTATAAAATCATTTTTCTAACTTTTGTAATTAATTCTAGTGCTTTTTCATCAGTTCTAACTAAGATAAATATAGTGTTATCTCCAGCTATAGTTCCTGCAATATCTGAAGCATAAAGGCTGTCTATAGCCTCTGCTGCTGCTGACGCCGCACCTGTAAGTGTCTTTACAACTAGGAATTTATCAACCTGCTCCACCCCTAGAACAGAGTTAGCTAAAATACTATGTAATTTATCATTTATATCTCTTTCTTCCCTAGTAGGTGCAACATATCTTGATTTTCCTGCAGCACTCTGCATCTTTAATAGCTTAAGCATCTTGATATCTCTTGATACAGTTGCTTGTGTAACATCAAAGCCAGCTTTTTTAAGTTCTTCCGCAAGCTCTTCCTGCGTTTCTATCTCTATAGCATTTATAATCTCTAAAATTTTATTATGTCTTTTTGATTTCATCTTTATCACCTTCTCATTCTTCTGAATAATTTAATATTTTTTTCCTTAGTACATTAAAATAATCATAGTCCTCAAACAAAACAATTTCAGCATAATTGCTTGACTTAGTAATATGGATTAATGTATCGTCATCCTTTTTAATTACTTCCTGCCCATCAACAGTCAGGTATACTTCTTCATTATAAGTATAAGTCTTAATTTCAATACTGCTGTTACTATTTAATACTATTGGATGCATTGATTTAGTATGTGGGCATATGGGCGTCAATGTTATAACATCTACATCAGGATAGATAAAAGGTCCGCCAGCTGAAAAAGAATATGCTGTGGAGCCGGTTGGTGTTGCGATAATAAGTCCATCACCTTTAAAAGTTGAGTATAACTTTCCATCAATATATATTTCGAACTTTATTATTCTAGATAAAGTCCCTTTTGCTATAACGATATCGTTTAATGCCCTTAATGGCTTTTCAGTATTGCTGCTTTCACATTTTAAAAGCATTCTTCTTTGTATATTATATTCTCTATTTTTAAGTTTTTCCAAGGCATTATCCAGTTCTTTAAACTCAATGCTGGATAAAAATCCTAAGTTTCCAATATTCACGCCTAAAATAGGGATATTATATCTGCTATTTATATCCCTGGCTACTGAAAGAATTGTTCCATCTCCGCCAAGCACTATGATTAAATCAACGTTTTCATCTAAAGTATGATCTTTAATTTCGTAACTATTTAATACTCTAACCTTTATTCCATCAAATGCTTTTACTAGCTTAGAAATAACAGTAGATAAAATCTCCCCGCTTTTATCCTTAGAGGGATTTATAGCTATCACAATCTGCTTCATCTGCTTCACTCCCTGCTAAATTTATAACCTTAAAGCCAGCTATTAAAGCTGGCTATGTGATTCTTCTATAACTTGATCTATAATTTCTGGAGTAAATTCTGATTTAGCCCCTTTGTCTTTAGTAAAGTATACTAAATATTCTCTATTACCTTCTGGTCCTTTAATTGGAGAATAGCTTAAGCCTAAAACAGTAAGTTCATGTTCAGCAAGATTTGCTAATATTTTTTCTACAACCTCTTTATGAACACTCTTATCTCTTACTACTCCCTTTTTGCCTACTTTTTCTCTGCCAGCTTCAAATTGAGGCTTAATTAATGCAACTACGCATCCATCATCCTTTAATAACTCTTTAACTGCTGGCATAATAGTTCTAAGCGAAATAAAAGATACATCTATTGATGCAAAGTCAAGTCTTTCACCAATATCATCTGGAGTAACATATCTGATATTTGTTCTTTCCATGCATACTACTCTTTCATCACTTCTTAACTTCCAAGCAAATTGTCCATATCCTACATCAACAGAAAATACCTTCGATGCTCCATTTTGCAGCATGCAGTCAGTAAATCCTCCTGTAGATGCCCCGATATCCATACATACTTTTCCTGTAAGCTCAATATCAAATTCCTTCATAGCCTTTTCAAGCTTGAATCCTCCTCTGCTTACATAAGGCATTTCTTTCCCTTTATATTCAATATCTGCTTCTACAGATACCTTTTCACCAACTTTATCTACTCTTTGGCCATCAACAAAAACTAACCCAGCCATAATGCTAGTCTTAGCTCTTTCTCTTGATG
>CAKVNP010000146.1 GCA_934777095.1 uncultured Clostridium sp.
GCTACAACAGTTATCGGTGGAGGAGACTCAGCTGCTGCTGTTAACATCTTAGGATTCGGAGATAAGATGACTCACATCTCTACAGGTGGTGGAGCTTCACTTGAATTCTTAGAAGGTAAAGTATTACCAGGAATCGCTGCTTTAAACGATAAATAATCGTTTAAAATTATAAATTATGAATGATGAATGATGAATTTAGGAATAAACTCCTTTAAGGAGTTTAGAAATAGATTTTAATTTCAAAAATTCTCTAAGAATTTTATCCTTAATTCATCATTCGTAATTCTTCATTCATAATTAAAATTTTAAAAAATTTTATGAGGTGATTATAATGAGAAAAGCAATTATTGCTGGAAACTGGAAAATGCACTATACTCCAGAAGAAGCTGTTAAAGTAATAAATGAATTAAAGCCATTAGTTAAGGATGCAACTTGTGATGTAGTTGTATGCCCAACTTTCGTTTGCTTAGATGCAGTATTAAAAGCTGTAGAAGGATCAAACATCAAAGTTGCTGCACAAAATATGCACTTTGAAGAAAAAGGAGCTTTCACAGGTGAAGTTGCTCCAGGAATGTTAGAAGCTATGGGAGTTAGCTATGTTGTTTTAGGACACAGTGAAAGAAGAGAATACTTCAATGAAACTGATGAAGCGTTAAACAAAAAGGTTAAAGCTGCATTTGCTCACAACTTAACTCCAATCCTTTGCTGTGGAGAAACTTTAGAAGAAAGAGAAAACGGAACTACAAATGCAGTAGTTGGAGCTCAAATCAAAGCTGATTTAGCTGGTTTATCAAATGAATTAGCAGAAAAAGTTGTTATAGCTTACGAACCAATCTGGGCTATCGGAACTGGTAAGACTGCTACTAAAGAACAAGCTAACGAAACTATAGCTGCAATCAGAGGTGTTGTTGCTGAAATGTTCGGAACTGAAGTTGCTGATAAAGTAAGAATTCAATACGGCGGATCAGTTAAACCAAACACAATTAAAGATCAAATGGCTATGTCTGACATAGATGGTGCTTTAGTTGGTGGAGCTAGCTTAGTTGCTACTGATTTTGCACAAATCGTTAACTACTAAGAAATAGATTTTAAATAAGGCTGTCATTGTTTTATGGCAGCCTTTTATAATGATAAATTAAAAAATAATGAACATATTATAGCAAATAAACTATATAAATAGTAAATGATACAATATTATCCTTGAATATAAATAGGCGATTTTATTGTGAATAAAAAATTATTATAGTATAATGAAGAAAAGATAAGAATAAAGTAAAATATTAATAAGTTATACGTATTTGGAGGGAATTATGGCAAAGAAACCTGTAATGTTAATGATATTAGATGGATTTGGAATAGCTCCAAAGGGAGATGGAAATGCTGTTGAAGCTGCTAATAAAGCAAACTTTAATAAATTAGTTGAAAAATATCCTCACTCTGAGTTACAAGCAAGCGGTATGGCTGTTGGATTACCTGAAGGACAAATGGGTAATTCAGAAGTTGGTCACTTAAATATAGGTGCAGGAAGAATTATATATCAAGAATTAACAAGAATAACTAAAGAAATCACTGATGGTGGATTCTTCAGAAATGAAGCTTTATTAAAAGCAATGGAAAATGCAAAGAAAGATAATAAAGCATTACACTTAATGGGATTATTATCAGATGGTGGAGTTCATTCTCACATAGATCATTTAAAAGGATTATTAAAATTAGCTAAAGAACAAGAAGTAGCAAATGTATATGTACACTGCTTCATGGATGGTAGAGACGTTGCTCCAGGTTCAGGTATAGAATTTATTAAAGATTTAGAAAGCTATATGGCTGATTTAGGTGTTGGACAAATAGCTACTATATCTGGAAGATACTATGCAATGGATAGAGATAACAGATGGGAAAGAGTTGAATTAGCATACAACGCTATGGTTTTAGGAGAAGGCGAAAAAGCATCTTCTGCTGTAGAAGCTATGGAAAATTCTTATCATGACAACAAGAGCGATGAATTCGTATTACCAGTAGTTGTTAATGAAAATGGAAAAATTAAAAATGGAGATTCAGTAGTATTCTTCAATTTCAGACCAGATAGAGCTAGAGAAATAACTAGAGCTATCAATGACAAAGAGTTCTCAGGATTCAAGAGAGAAACTTTAGACTTAGTATTTGTAACTATGACTCAATATGATAAGACATTAGAAGGTGTTGAAGTTGCATATAGACCACAAGCTATTACAAATACTTTAGGAGAATATGTAGCAAGCAAAGGCTTAAACCAATTAAGAATTGCTGAAACTGAAAAATATGCTCACGTTACTTTCTTCTTCAACGGTGGTGTTGAAAAAGAAAACGAAGGTGAAGATAGAGCATTAATTGCTTCACCTAAAGTTGCAACTTACGATTTAAAGCCAGAAATGAGTGCTCCAGAAGTAACTGAAGAATTAATCAAGAGATTAGACTCAGGAAAATACGATATGGTTATCTTAAACTTTGCTAACCCTGATATGGTTGGACACACAGGTGTATTTGAAGCTGCTAAAAAAGCTATCGAAGCAGTTGATGAATGTTTAGGAAAAGTAGTAGATAAAGTTTTAGAATTAGATGGAACAGTATTTATAACTGCTGACCACGGAAATGCTGAAACTATGATTGACTACTCAAATGGTGCTCCATTTACAGCTCATACAACTGATCCAGTTCCATTTGTTTGGGTTTCAAACGAAGCTGAAGGTAAAGGACTAAAAGATGGTAAGTTAGCTGATATAGCTCCTACAATGTTAGAAGTTATGGGCTTAGAAGCTCCAGCTGAAATGTCAGGAAAATCATTAATAGTAAAATAATTATGATAATTAAAAAAAGCTATTGCTTGTGCAGTAGCTTTTTTTTTATAAAAAATTAAAATTTACTATAAATAATACTAATCATTAGGCGATATAATAAATGAATCACAAAAGGAGGATGTAAAATACTTATGAAGAAAAACAAAAGAATTGGATTAAAAGTACAAATTATAAGTTTAGTGACAGTAATAGTTACAATAATATTATTAATGTCTACTGCAATAAGTTATCTAGCGACTAAAAAAAATATTGTTGTTGAACTTAATGAAAAGACTAGATTACAAGCAATGGTTAATTCACAACCAATTGAAAAATGGATTAATCTCGAAGCAATAAGATTAAATGAAATTGCAAGAGACTTGGAATTTGCTAATAATTATAGTAAGGACTTTATAAAAGTTAACTTAAAACAAAAACACAAAGAACATAATTATGTATCAGCATACTATGTAGGATTACAAGATAATACATATGTAGGAAGTGATGAGTGGGAGCCAGCTTCTGATTATAGAGTTACAGAAGCAGAATGGTATAAGAAAACAATAAGCAATAATGCACTAACAGTAAGTGATACATATATAGATAAAGTTACAGGAAATATGGTAATTACTATTTCGGTCCCATTAACTAGAAATATCAACGCAAACCTAGAAGCAAGAACTAATATGCTTTCTAATATTGATAAGATTGAAAAAATTGAGAGAGAAGAAGATGAAGTTATTGGAGTAATAGCTGTTGATTTAGTAATAAATAATTTATTAGATGCATATATAACAGGTAATGGTGATAATGGTAGATATGAATTTATGGTAGATAGCAGTAATAATATAATTACTCATGTATCACAAGAATATATATCTAAAGATGGTAAGATAATTAACTTATCAGAGATCAATGATACTTTAAGTGAAGCAATAAGTAGTCAAGATTCAGGAAATATTTTAACAAAAGATTATGATGGCCAAAATAGATACTTTATTTTTGAAAAACTAGATACTGTAGGTTGGACATATATAATGGCTCTTCCAGAAAGATTCTATTTAGAATCTTTAAGAAGTATATTTAATGCCTCATCAATAACATTTGTTATTTCGATACTTATTGCCTTTGTTGTGTCATATTTCTGTATTAATGCATTAATTAAAGCTATAAATAAAATAAAGAATGCTTCATTAAAAATAGCTGATGGAGATTTTTCAATAGAAATAGGCCACGCTAAAAATAATGAACTAGGTGATTTAGTAAATAGCTTTAAAGAAATAACAGAAAAACAAAGTACATTCATAAAAGGGCTTAAAGGAATAGTAGATGATACTAATAATAAAAATGATGAATGTAGAAAGCAAATAGATAGCATTACTGCTTCTGCTCAAGGGATAAATTCAAGTGTTGATAATGTTACTCATGGAATTAATGAACAAGCTCAAGATATGGTAAGTATGGTTGAAGAATTAAATCATCTTGCTGATGGAATAATTAATATTGAAGGACTTTCTAAAGATGTATTAGTACAGTGTGATATAGTTAAAAATAAAAATTCAGAATCTGTAGAATTAATTAATATGATAAAAGAAAATATCATTGCTAACTTAAATAGCGCTCAAAATCTAAATGTTGAAGTAACCAATTTAGCAAATAAATTTGATTCAATAAATATAATAACAAATACTATAAGTGGAATAGCAGAGCAAACGAATCTTTTAGCATTAAATGCCTCTATAGAAGCTGCAAGAGCAGGAGAGCAAGGGAAAGGATTTGCAGTAGTTGCAGATGAAGTAAGAGAGCTTGCAAATCAATCATCTGATTCAGCAAATGAAATACAAAATATCATTAAAGAAATTTACAATTTAGTAAATAATGTAAGAGAAGAAGTTGCTGAAACTGTTAAAATAGCTAAGAATAATGATGAACAAATTAATATAACAATTGAAGAATATTCAAATATATTAAAGGCATCGGAAGAATTAATTAATGGTGTTTATAATGTTGGTGAAGAGGTTGAAAAGGTAAATGAAAACAAGACAAAAGTAATGGAAAAGGCTGAAAATGTAACGGCTATTACTGAAGAACAATCAGCATACATAGAGGAAATTAACTCTAATATTCAAAATCAAACTGAAGCTATTGAAGATGTAAGAAGCGTAGTATACAGTATTAATGAATTAAGTAATGAGATAGAACAAAAAGTTTCTGTATATAAAATAAAAGAATAATATAGCAAAACCGTATCAAAAGTCTTTTGATACGGTTTTATTATATAAAATAGTATATTAATAATATTATCATTAATATAATAAAGTAAATAAAATTTTTAGGGTTGAGATAATGGTAAGAACTTATGGGTATTCGGCTAATTTTAGCAGACAGGTAGAAAAATTATTTAGAGAAGCTATATTTTTAGGAGAAGGTCATAATGGGATAGTATATGAATTGCCAGAAAATAAAGCACTGAAAATATTCGTAGATAAAAGGATATGTAAAGAAGAAGCAGCTATTTTAAATAAAGTTAAAAAATCGAAATATTTTCCTAAGATATATGAAATTAACGAGTATTATATTCTAAGAGAAAAAATTGGGGGAATAAGACTTGATCATTATATAAAAAAGTATGGCTTAGATTATAATCTTTCTAAAAATATCTATAAACTAATCAGAGAGTTCAAAAAATTGAATTTTACTAAATTAGATGCAAGATGTAGGGATATATATGTTGATGAAAAGGGAAATTTAAGAGTTATTGATCCTAAACAATGTTATACAAGGAAAGTAGCATATCCAAGACATTTAATGAAGGGGCTTAAAGGAGTTGGTGTATTAGAGACATTTATTAGCTATATAAAAAAGATAGATTATAAACGAGGAGTGTTTTGGGAAGAAAGCTTTAATTCTTATACACTTAAAGATGCAGAAGAGGAAGGTTAAAATTTCATTAATAAGTTTATAGATAATATATGAATATTATTAAATCCTTATGTAAAAAATAATGAGGTAGATTGGTAAGGTAGGTAATTTATTTTATATATAAGGAGGAAATATAAATGAAAAATTTTGTGGAAATAGTTGATGTAGTTGCTAGACAAGTGCTAGATTCAAGATGTTTTCCAACTGTAGAAGTAGAAGTATATCTTGAGGATGGACCAATTGGTAGGGCA
>CAKVNP010000147.1 GCA_934777095.1 uncultured Clostridium sp.
CATCCCATTAGGCATATTTTCACCTTCATTAATCCCTAAGCTTTCAGCAATAAAAGGCTCCTGCCATGATACACCTAAATTACCAGCTAAATGTCCACCTGCTGAGAAACCGCAAATAATTATTTTATTAGGATCTATATTAAGAGCTTCTGCATTTTGCCTGATATAAGCTAAAGCAGCTGAAGCTTCTAAAAGCTGCAATGGATATACCTTTTCTTTTTCAATACTATATTTAAGAACAAAAGCATCTATATCATTAGCTATAAATCTTTGGGCTACCACTTCCCCTTCTCTATCAGAAAGGAACTCATAGGCACCTCCTGGGCATATTAACACAGCTGATCTTTTATACTCCATATTAATTTCCGGACTGTTTTCAATAATAAAACTTGTAAGAACCGCCTTACTTTCTTTTAATGATTGACAATTGTTTATCTCTGATATCTTTTCTCTTTTATAAATCATTTTACCTCTCCTAAATAAAAAGTTTAAATCACTTTAATTTTAATATTATTTTAACAAATTTACAATATTTTAATTATTTGCTAAATATTGTATAATTTATACGCGATTAATATTTATCTTGGAGGAAATATGAATAAGGTAATATATTTTTTCAGTGGAACTGGCAATAACCTTGCGGTAGCAAAGACTTTATCCAAACTACTAGAAGATACTGATATACTCCCAATAACTACCTTATTAACTCACAAAAAAATCAATAAAAAATATCAAATTGTAGGTTTCTGTTCTCCTGCATATTATTGTCATATTCCGCCGATAGTTAAAAAATCAATGAAAAATCTAATTTTCACTCCTACTCAGCGTGTATTTACTATTGTATGTTGCAGTGGAAACCAAGGTCATTCTCTGTTAGATTTGAGAGAAGCTGTTAACTCATCAAACAAAGAAGTTAATCAAGAATTTTCACTAACACTTCCAGGCAATAACATCTTGTTATATGATGCTTATCCAAAACTTTATCAAAAGTTTCTTATAAAAAAAGCGCAGAAAAAACTTTCTAAAATCTCTTATTTAATTCTTAATAATGTTAAAACAAAACCAGCTTCAGAAACAATTCTCTATAAACTTGCTAATAAAAATTCCTTAAATCAAAGCATTGATACACTCCATTTAAAAGGCAGTTTATTTACAATAAATGAATTCTGCATATATTGTGGAAGATGTGCAAAGTTATGCCCGGTAGATAACATAAAAGTGACATATAACTCTGTAACCTTCTCTAATAAGTGCCAGCAATGCATGTCATGCATACAGTGGTGTCCACAACATGCAATTAATTATCTAAATCAAACACAAACAAGACAGCAATACCATAATCCTGAAATTAAATTAATGGATATGCTATGTATTTCTGATGAAATAGATGAAGCAGATCAATCAGTATAACTTAATTCTATTTTAAGCCTATCGCTTCCTATTATGGCATTTTCAAATACTGATACAGCATTTTGCAAGTAATTTTCTGGGTTTAGCATTGCTGGGCTGAAATGTGTTAAAATCATTTTTTTCACTTTGCCTGTCTTTGCTAAGCCAGCTGCTTCCCTAAAAGTCATATGTTTTTTAATCACTGCTTTTTCCTGATCTTCATCTGCACCATAATTTCCTTCACAAATAAACAAGTCACTTCCTTCAATAAAACCTGCTATGTTTTCTATAGGTCTTGTATCAGTAATATATGAAACCTTTATTCCTCTTCTTTCTTCACCTAAAACCATTTCTGAAGTAAAAACTTTATCCTCGTACTCTATCTGACTTTCTCCTTTTTGAAGCCTATTCCATAATACTTTTGGTACTCCATTTTCAGTAGCGCTATTTACATCAAACTTTCTATCTCTCCTAAAATAAAAACTATACCCTATACATGGAGCTGAATGCTCACAATGAATAGTTGAAATTTCTATCTGGCTGTTCTTCTCTGTAAATTTTAAGTAATTATCTTCTAAAGTAAAACCTGCTTTTCCCGGTGACTTAATAATATTCACCTCATATGGAAGATATGGCACAATCACCCTTAGCCCTTCAACTACTCTCTCAATATCATCTGGTCCTATAATTGTAAGAGGAGTCTGCTTCCCACTATTAGCTATAGTAGCCAGGAGTCCTGGAAGACCTATGATATGATCTCCATGGCAATGAGTAATACATATTACATCTATTGCTTTAAAACCAGTGCCTTCAATCTTCATTGATACCTGTGTCCCCTCTCCACAATCTATCAAAATTTTATGTCCCTTATATGAAATTATCCCAGCTGAAAGATATCTTTCTGCCATTGGCAGATTCCCTCCACAGCCTAATAGGCAAAATTCTACCATAACCATCCTTCTTTCAATTTCTTTTATTCAAATGGATAAACCAAGCCTATTTGTCTTCTTATTTCATCCATTATTTCTGCCAGTTCTAAAGTTACTTTATGACTGGCACTGACACTTTCTATTTTATTATCAAATATACATTTAGCTGCTTCTTCTATTTCGTATTTATAGCCAGCTTCTTCATAGCTGTCCTCAAACACAACCTCTTTTCCATTATCCAAAATTGCTTTCTTAGCCATCCAGAAGAATGGAATTGAGATTTTGCCTTTTTCGCCATAAATAACTGCTGTATTATCTGTATCTGCTGCAATAGAGCAAGTTAGTGATGCTAATGCACCCTCTTTATATTTTAAATTTATTAAGTCAGTTTCATCAACACCTGTAGAATTCATTGTTCCTCTGGCTTCTATTTTTTCTGGAACTTCGCCTAATAAATAATTTGCTAGTAAAATTGGATATATTCCTACATCTAATAAAGCTCCACCTGCAAGGCTAGGATTATATAATCTTCCCTCTTTATTTTCTTCTGATTTAAATCCAAAGTTTACTGTTATCAACTTTATTTTTCCTATCTGCCCCTCTTCTATCCATCTTTTCGCTTGATTTATTGCTGGTAGGAATAAAGTCCATAGGGCTTCCATCACAAATAATTCATTTTCCTCAGCCTTTTTTAATATCTGCTCTGCTGTGCTATAATTATATGAAAATGGCTTTTCACATAAAATATGTTTTTTGCTATTGATACACTTTTCAGCAAATTCCATATGATGTCTGTGTGGAGTGGCTATATAAACTGCCTCAACCTCTTCATCCCTTAAAAACTCGTCAATATCTGTATATCTCTTTTCTATATTATATTCTTCTGCAAATTTATTTACCTTATTCTCATTTCTGCCATATACAGCTTTAACTATACAGCCTACATTATGTACTTCCTTTGCAAAAGAATTAGCAATTGCACCTGGTCCAATAATTCCCCATTTTAACATACTCTTTATCAATAAAATAATTTATTGATACTTCACCTCCGTTACTTTTATATTTCCAGCAATATTGTAGCATATTTTGCCACCCTAATAAACTTACCCATTTCTGCATATCACTTTAATAATTCCTTCATTGCTTTTTTTTGCATTTTATATACTCCCCCTGCAATCACGTAGTTTTATTGCGTTTTTTCTCCTTTTTGTATTGTCATTTATTACTATTCATGGTATAAATATATTATATTTTGCAAGTTTTTAAAAAAAATATTGCATTTTTCGCAAAAAGGGGGATATTTATGAATAACAAATCAAACTTAACGACAAAAATTTTTATTGGTCTAATTTTAGGAGCTATCACAGGTATCATTTTATATAACGTACCATCGTGCACCTTTAAAGATACTATATTGTTGGACGGAATTCTTAAGATTTTAGGAAAAGGCTTCGTAAGAGCTATGCAGATGCTTGTTGTTCCTTTAGTTTTTTGTTCTCTAGTATGTGGAAGCATGGCTATTGGTGATACAAAAAAACTTGGTCGTGTTGGAATCAAGACAATGGTTTTCTATATAGCTACAACTGCAATAGCAATAACTATTGCTATTGGGGTAGGTAAAATAATAAATCCAGGTGTAGGTTTAGATATGAGTGCCGTAGAAATAGCAGAAACAACTATAAATGAAAGCAAGGCTTTTTCAGACGTTTTGCTTGATATTATTCCAACAAACCCAATTACCGCCTTATCAGATGGTAATATGCTACAAATAATACTCTTTGCAATATTGGTTGGTATTATTTTAGCTTCCCTAAAAGAAAAAACTGCTTTAGTTAGAGAATTCTTTTCACAATGCAATGATATAATGATGAAAATGACAATGATCATTATGAAATTTGCACCTATTGGTGTTTTTTCATTAATTGCTACAACCTTCTCCAATATAGGATGGAATGTTTTTCTCCCAATGTTAAAATATATTTTAGCTGTTTTACTTGCCCTAGCCATCCAATGTTTCATTACATATATGCTTATGTTAAAAGGATTTACTAAGCTTAACCCAATAAAATTCTTAAAGAAATTTGCCACAGTTATGAGCTTTGCCTTTTCAACATCATCATCAAATGCAACTATACCACTTAATATAGAAACGTTAGATAATAAAATTGGTGTTTCTGAAAATATATCATCCTTTACTATACCCCTAGGAGCGACTATTAATATGGATGGTACTGCTATTATGCAAGGAGTTGCTGTTGTTTTTGTTGCGCAGGCTTTTAATATTGATTTAAACATGACAGCCTACTTAACTGTAATCTTAACAGCTACACTAGCTTCCATAGGTACTGCCGGCGTTCCTGGTGTTGGATTAATAACACTTTCAATGGTATTTGAAGCTGTTGGTTTACCTGTAGAAGGTATTGGTCTTATAATGGGAATCGATAGAATTTTAGATATGACAAGAACAGCGGTAAACGTAACTGGTGATGCAGTATGTACTACTATCGTTGCAAAACAAGAAAATGAATTCAACGATGCTGTCTTTAATTCTTAATAAATACTAATTTTAAATACTAAAATAAATATATTTAAGAAATGGACAAGATATATAATCTTGTCCATTTCCAAAAGCATGCTGTGGTGCATTAGCAATAACAGTGGCATAATCCTTTTCCTGCTCACTAGCTGTTTCGTATGCTGTAGCAGCTTTAACATGTTCTGGTGTATCATAGCCAACCATAACACTAGAAGCAGCTGGCCGAGTAAGAGCATAATGTAAACACTGGACAGGAGTAAGTGCAACTCCAAATGGAGAAGCCTTTGAATTAAAAAGGCGAGCGCCTGCATATCCTTTCATGACAGTTATTCCTATGCCTCTCTCTTCACAAATCTTATAAAATTCAGCACGTTCCGGTGCAATATTGCTTAAGCTTTCATCATATTTATCTACAAACATCGTATTAATATCTTCACTAGGAGGAAGCATATCAAATGCTGGATTAAGACTAAAAAGTATCATTTCTATTTCACCCTGCATAGCAGCAAGTTTACCTACCACAAGATTATGCGTACTAATTCCTATATGATGTATTATTCCTTTTGCCTTGAGCTCTCTTACATATTCCATAAACTCTCCATTTACAATTTTCTCAAACTCTGCAGTTTCATCAACAAAATGAATCATTCCTATGTCAATATAATCTGTCTGAAGACGTGTTAGTAAATCCTGAAAAGCAATTGTGACCTCTTTTATATTACGAGTTTTAACATACTGTCCATTTTGCCAAGTAGAGCCAAGATGACCCTGGATAACCCATTTATCACGTCTGCCAGCCAATGCTTTTCCTATATTACTTCTAACCTTTGGCTCACTCATCCAGCAATCTAAAATATTTATCCCCTCATCCTGACATGTATCAATAACTTCCTTAACATCTTCAGTATTATGTCTTTCCAGCCATTCACCTCCAAGCCCAATTTCACTAACCTTAAGACCCGTCTTTCCTAATTCCCTATACTTCATTCTCTCCACACCTTTCCGTAATAAACGATCTGTTAAGTTATATGGACATTGCTCTTCTCAACGCTAGAAAATATAATAAGTTTGCCTAGAACTAATTATCC
>CAKVNP010000148.1 GCA_934777095.1 uncultured Clostridium sp.
GATTAGAACTCCTGCTGGATAATCTTCCTTATCAGCAATGATATTAAAGCAATGATATAGTCCATAGATAAAATATACATATGATATGCCGCCTTCATGAAAAAGCGGTTCTGTCCTTTCTGTACGTTTTCCTAAGTAAGCATGGGATGCTTTATCAATCATTCCTATATAGGCTTCAGTTTCTACTATCCTGCTCTTAATTATTCTGCCATTAATTTTTCTTACTAATACTTTGCCTAATAATTCTTTTGATACTGTAATACAATCTCTTTTATAAAACTCCTGCTGTAGTATCATTAGCTTATCACACTCCATATCATTACTCTGCCCATCTTTGTCCCATTTTATAAATTATTATTAATAATTCTTTCTGCTAAATCTTTAATTTTATTTTCAATAGTTTTTGCTGTTTTTATAAATTCTTCTGCTGATTTACCAGTTGGATCTTCTAATCCCCAGTCTTCAACATGTTTTGCAGGTAAGTATGGACATACAACATTACAGCCCATTTTTACAACTATATCTACTTCTGGAATATCACTTAATAATTTTGATTTTTGTGTTTCATTCATGTCCACACCATATAAATCTTTTATTATGATGACTATCTATATTCAGTCAATACTTTTCTTTAAAATAGCATCTTTTTTTCATAGATATAGATTATCATATATATTTATCTAATCACTTTATAATATTCAATATCATAGTATAACTAATAATTATTAGTCTATCTAATTAACTGTACTAAATACTCAACTGTATCTTCCTCAAACTTCTTTTTACCACTTAAATTAAATCCATGCTTTTTATAAAAAGAAATTGCTCTTTCATTTTTTTCTAAAGCCCAAAGATTATCAGCATTATACTCATTAATTGCATACTCTATAAGATCTTTGCCAATTCCTTCGCTTTGAAAAAACGTATCTACATATATTTTGAAAATCTCTGTGCCATTCATTTGAATAAACCCTTTTATTAGTCCATCATCATAAACTAAGATATCTTTTAATATTTCATCTTTGCCAAAATAATTATCAACCATAGTTACAACTTGTAATTCTCCAAAAGAAAATCCATCATCTTTAAAAATTGGCCAATAATTCACTCTATTATTAAAAACATATATTTCTGCTATTCTTGATAAATCCTTTTTTGTTGCTTTTCTAATATTCATTCTTCTTATTCCCCTTAATTATCCATATGATCTTATTAAAATTATTCTGTATAAACTATAATAAATCTAATCTCATGACAACTTCTCCATTTGAAATTTCACCAGTTGCCTTAAAGCCTAATTTTTCATATACATGCTTGGCTATTTCATTGCCTGGAATATAATCTATAGTTAAAAATTTATATTTATTCGAGGCTTTTGCTAAGTTGATTACTTTCCTTAAAGCCTCAGTACCATAACCTTTATTCATATATTCATTTGGAAACATAATTCTCCATATACATAAATTTTGTTCTTTTAAATTTTCTTCTAACATCATAAAGCCAACTAAAAGATTATCATTATATATTGCAAAGGGAAAAACATCATTATCGTCTTTATATAGCCATGCTTGAGCAAGAGACTTAACATTGGTTGCTAAATAATGTTCATTAGCTGGTCTTTTCATATTAATAACATCTTCAAAATTATCCTCAGTAATTTTCCTAAAATTAATCATTCTATTTATACCCCCTTTATTTTTACATTTTTATTATAACATAATCATCCTTTTTCAATCTTTCTCAAACAAAAAAGACTTGCAGCTTCCGTAGTATAAGGAATCTGCAAACCTTTGTTATCTAAAATTATATTTGTGAGATTATTAACTAAACTTATCTAAATGAATATGCTTCTCTAGCTAAATTACAAGCCAAATGAAAAATCCTACTATCTTTATCAGCAAATTTTAGTATAAAACCAATTAAACTAGCTGTGGGATTATATGATTTTTCTTGGGAAGCTTCATAATTCCACCATGGTGCATGAGGATAAGCATTATTAGTTTCCACTGTATTTAGCCAGATATGTCCATCAAAATCTTTTCCTGAAGATAAATAACTCAATATGCCTTTAATAATTGGGTGATTATTATCCTCCAGGTTTATTTCTTTAATTATTCTTGTAGCGACCCAAGTTTGTACTGGTGATGAATTTGGGTTCCAACAATCAGGTTCAAGTGCGCTTCCAAAACCACCATCTTCATTTTGATATTCACTTAAAGCTGTCAGTACCTCTTCCCTGCTACCATTTTCAAATAAGTATTTCCATCTAGCTATATCTAATGGCCTGGCATTATGATAAATAAATTTTCTAGCATTTTCATAATACATACTCATCCCTCCATAAAATACATCTTCTATTCCTGCTTTATTAAAAGCTAAATATTACGCTGCAGCCAACTACTTACAACTGCTACATCTTCTTTCTCCATAAATGCATGTTCACTCTTTTCTGATATAGTAAGCTCACATTTAAACCTCTTGCTAAATGCCTCAATTACCTCTAATGATTGCATGTTATCTTTTCCACCATACAAAATATGTGTAGGGTACTCCCACTTAATAATTGGATGGTCTTTTACATAGCAGAAATATTTCCAGGACAAAATATCGACTGGTGTGGAAATCTCCTGCTCTTCAGCTAGCATTTCTTCTGTCACGTTAAACCATTTAAACATTTGCTGTATTAAATATTCCATATCAACTATGGGAGATTGAAAAAGTACATTTTCAAATTTCCTCTCACTATAAGCATGTAGGCTGAAAAATGCCCCTAGACTACAGGCATACAATGATATGCTTTGCCATTTATCAAATACATAATCTCCTACTGCTTTTAAGTCTGCTATTCCATGCCAAATATCACATCTATAGCTGTCATCCTGCCTTTCTCCATGCTCAGGCAGATCAAAACTAATTGTCTGATGGCCTCTTTCAGCTGCTATCCTGGCAAAATGCTCTGCACTTTCTTTGTTGGACATTTTACCATGTACAAAAATATATGCTTTATCTGAACTTTCTCCCCAGATAATTGCGGGAATTTTATTTATCACTACTCTTTCCATTCTCATAAGCATACCTCTCTAAAACCTTATCAGCTTATCTAACTACAACATAATGAGCTAGTTCTAACGCAATATCAAAATGACCTGCATCATGTTGAGTTCCTTTTATTTCATTTTCTTTACGCCTGTTGTCCCATTCTGGTGCATCAAGCAAATCTCCGCTAGTAAAGAACATATACAAATCTAATCCCCTAAAATCACACATAGCCTGCAAAGCTGCACATTCCATTTCTACTGAGATACAGCCATCTTCCTTATGTTTCTTAAAGTTATTTATAGTTTCTCTATAGAATGAATCAGTAGTCCAAGTCTTTCCTTGCACATTAGAGCACCTAGTATTACTCTAGATGCTTTTGTTTTCTTATTTTACTATATCCGCTAAACTAAATCTGATTACTTTACTTAATGAATCTAGTGACATTTCCACTTGATATCCTATCTTGCCTGCACTAAATATTATAGTTTCACAATCTTTAGCTGATTCATTTATTGTTGTTTTAAAGAACTTTTTCATTCCGATTGGGCTGCAGCCTCCATGTATGTATCCTGTTAAGGGAAGTAGCTCCTTAGACTTAATCATTTCAATAGACTTTTCTCCTACTGATTTAGCTGCTTTTTTTAAATTTAATTCCTCTTCTACAGGTACTACAAATACATAATAACTTTTTGATTTACCTACTGTTACTAAAGTTTTAAATACTCTTTTAGGATCCTGCCCTAAAACTTCGGCAACTTCCGTACCGCTTACAGCATCTGTATGTGCATAACAGTGGCTTTCATATTTAACCTTTTTTTGTTCTAATATTCTCATTACATTTGTTTTTTCATCCATTTTTTAACCTCTTTTTATTTTTATCCCTATTTTATATTAATTAATTTTATTCTAACAGATACCTTATCATTTTTTCAGGGTTTTCTAAAAACTTTCTAGTTATAATATAATTATCAGTATTTTTATATGAAGTCTTGTTAACTCCATTATCATCAAAAACAAATATATCTGCTCCTGGATATGCCATTAATATTGGTGAATGAGTAACAATTATAAATTGGGAATTCTTTTTCACTAATTCATCAATAACTTTAAGCATCGTCATCTACCTTAATGGTGATAAGGCTGCTTCTGGTTCATCTAATATAAAGAATCCATCGCTGGGTCTTCTACACCCTTTTACTACTCTAATATATTTATATAAGGAAGAATGTGTATCATTAGAAGAAAAACTAAAGTTTTTTGTTCCGCCTTCTGCATTAAATCCACTATTTACTGCAATAGCTTCCAATAATGTTGATTTACCACTTCCGTTTTCTCCTACCAAAAAAGCTACCTTACTTGAGAAAATAATTTTCTTAAAGTTTTTTATGATATTTAAGTTTTTAAGATAACTTTCATCTTCAGTAATTTCATCTTTAAGACTAATTTCTTTAATATATAAATTATTTTCTATCATACAAGCACTCCATCCCTATTTTACCAAAATACTTTTAGTTGTCGCTATCAATACTTATATCAAACACTCTTCATCTGCTGGTCGGTGCTGCGGCAAGGTAATATACCATCTTACACTATATTTATCCATTACAACTGCTGCTAAAGGACTCCACGGAAATGAACATACATCAGTTATAACTTTACCTTCCTCTTTTAAAATTGAAAAAATACGATAAAACTCATCTTCGGATTGAACAGTATAACCTATCTCAACAGGATTAACATACGATAACTTAATATCATTTGGAAGGTTAGTATCCTTTGCTTCTGCAACGGCAAGAAAAGGCTCATCATCCTTCAGTAATTCAGAATGAAAGTAATTTCCGTCTTCATTTAGCACATGATAGCCAATTTCAAGTCCAAATGCATTACAATATAACTCAACAGCTCCTTTACTGTTTTTTGCATAAATGCCAATTCCAATACTCATACTCAATCCTCCCCTTACATAAAGCATCCCTTATATTTCTAAGTATTGCCAAATATTATTATATATCATTTTAGCTACATATACCTTAATTTATTTTCCTAATTTTATATAACTATTCTACAGTAAATCCTTTATTCTATTTCATGTTATAATAGCATTATCAGGTAAATAATGTAATAAACATCCTACATATTATTTTTAAATGAATGGAGATTGATGTATTATGACAACATATATTTCACAGCCTGCAGGAAGCATGAGCTGTGGGGCTTATTCAATTGCTTATTATTTATTCCGCCAATCATATTTGCCATCAGGCAGTTCAATTTTCTTTCCATTGATAATTACCGTATCATTATCTTCCCAGCTTATCTCGCCATTACGAGTTTTATAGGCCCAATAGATATTTTTAGTCTTTTTATCAGTTGTAACCAGTTCTCCTCTGACAGCATAATCAACTGTAGCTCCACCATTGCATAAATACGTCCTTACAGTATATTTTCCATCAAAAGAGATAGACTCACTGATAAGTTCCCCCTCTGGGAGCCTAGACATGCTATAAAACAAGTTATAAACTATAACAATACCTACAACTGCAATTACTGATATTACTACAGATATAATTCCTATGACTTTCTTTTTGCCCATACATACCTCTCCTTTTTACTTTCTTACTATAAATCCCTTTTCAGGAGCCCATTCACATTCTCCATTAATATAAAATTTATTATTACACACCTCATTTCCATCTCCCAATGTTTTCGTTCTTTCAAAGCCACATTTTAAATAATGAGAAGTAAGATAATCCATTCTACATAATGATGGCAGCATTTCACTTACGCCAAATTTATCACATAATTTTTTTATGCCACATTCATAT
>CAKVNP010000149.1 GCA_934777095.1 uncultured Clostridium sp.
ACTGATATCTTTAAAATATGTATTGATCCTGGCCACGGAGGGTCAGATATTGGTACTGAGGGAATTACTGGTTCTTACGAAAAAGATATTTCACTTGGGGTTTCTCTTTATCTTGGAGAAATATTAAAAAGTAATGGCATAGATGTTGTTTACACTAGAACTGACGATAACCTTCCCCAATATGAATCTGCTAATGACAGTTTAAAAGATCGAATAAAAGTTTCCAAAGTTTCAAAGGTTGATTTATTTATTTCCATCCATTGCAATAGCGATTATAATGACTTATCAACAAAAGGCGTAGAAACCTGGTATAAAAAAGGTGATGACAATAGCAGGGCCTTTGCTTCCTATCTTCAATATTATCTAGCGGAATTAAATTACACTAATAATAGAGAACTTAAAACATATAATAATTCTGAAGATGCTTTAGCAGTACTTGAAAAAAACACTTCTACTTCAGCTTTAGTTGAGTTAGGATTTTTAAGTAATAAAGAAGATGAACGATACTTAACTTCCATTGATGGACAGAAAAACTCTGCTAAAGCTTTAGCTGATGCCATAATTGATTATGTTAATTCATTACCTATAAATTAAAAAAACAGGCAGTAGATATATTCATCTACTGTCTGTTTAATTTTAGATTATTATTATGCAGTCTTAGTCTTATTTCCTAAATCAGAAATAAGCTTCTGCTCATTATTTTCATATAAATATCGCCTTACTCCAGTCCAGGAATATTTTTGCTGCTCCTTTGAATATGGCCTAATTGAATTAACTATCTTAAATGGTGCTTGTCCTATTTCTATAACGATATTTTTATCTTTATCTATTTCAACATTTATATTCTGCACCGTATCATACATTTCAGGAGCCATTTCATTATTCCCATCTAAATACATTAATACAGTCCATTCTTTTTTTTTCATATATTACTTTTTCTTTTACTTAAATTACTCCTCAATATATAGTATTTTTTTATATTAATTTGTTGAAAAAAAGTACTAAGCTTTTTCAAACTTAGTACTTTATATTAATTAAATTTTTCAATCTGCGCTTTTATGCTATCACTATAAAAGAGAAGTGACATAATTGCGATTCCATCTGCACCAGCTGCAATTGTCTCATGAAAGTTTTCTGCATTAATTCCACCTAGTGCGATTACTTTACATTTCACCTTAGCTTTAACTTCTTGAATAAGCTTTATCCCTTTCGGTGGCAAACCTTTTTTACAGCTCGTTTCAAATATATGAGAAACCAGCAGGTAATCAGCTCCCTTTTGGTCAGCAATTATTGCTTCTTCTACTGAATGTACTGAAACACCTACTTTTTCAGTTACTTTACCTAAAATAATAAAATCATTAAAAGACAATTGTATAGACTTTTCTTTAACGTCTTTTAAAACATTCACTTTTGAATTAATAATTATCTCTTTTTCAGGAATCATTTCTTTAATTTTTAGATATAACTCTTTATACTCATGATCATTTAAATCTTTTTCCCTTAAAATAATCTTAAGATTATCATATTCTGCTGCTTCTTTAATTGTTAAAAAGTATTTTTCTGATGATACTAAATACCTGTTAGTTATTAAATAAATAGGTATCCTAGTCATTAATAACTAATTCTTCACCATTTAATATTTTGTTCATTGTTCTCATGGAACACATCTTACCACACATTGAGCAGCTTTCTTCATCGTGAGGCTTACTTTCCGCTCTATATCTTTTGGCTTTTTCAGGATCTATAGCTAATTCAAACATCTTATTCCAATCTAAAGCCGCTCTTGCCTTACTCATCTCATTGTCCCAATTTCTTGCACCTTTAACACCTTTCGCAATATCGGCTGCATGAGCTGCTATTTTTGAAGCAATAATTCCCTCTTTCATATCCTCTAAATTAGGTAATCTTAAATGCTCTGCTGGTGTAACATAGCATAAAAAGTCTGCTCCATATGTTGCTGCAATTGCACCGCCAATAGCTGAAGTTATATGATCATATCCTGGTGCTACATCAGTAACTAAAGGTCCTAAAACATAAAAAGGCGCACCATGGCATAATCTCTTCTGCATAATCATATTTGCTTCAATTTCATTAAGCGCCATATGTCCTGGCCCTTCAATTATAACTTGTACATTTTTCTCCCAGGCTCTTTTAGTAAGTTCACCTAAAGTAATCAGCTCTTTAATCTGTGAAGCATCAGATGCATCATTTATCGAACCTGGTCTTAAGGCATCGCCAAGTGATAAAGTAATATCATATTTAGCGCAGATATCTAATAAATCATCAAAGTATTCAAAAAACGGATTTTCTGCTTTATTTATTTCCATCCAGGCAAATAAAAGAGAGCCGCCTCTAGAAACTACATTAGTAAGTCTTTTATTTCTTTTAACTGTTTCTACCGCTTCTCTATTTAAGCCAGCATGAATAGTAACAAAATCAACACCATCCTGTCCGTGCTTTTCTACAACATCTAAAAATTCTTTTGCTGATAAATCCTTAAGATCTTTATCATAGTAGCCTAAAGCATCATATATAGGAACTGTTCCTAACATAGCAGTAGACATATCTACAATAGTTTTTCTCATTTCTGCTGTTTTTCCATAGTTAGATAAATCCATAATTGCTTCTGCACCCATATCTAAGGCTGTCCTTACCTTTTCAAGTTCCCTATCGCAATCACAGCAGTCTCTTGAAATTCCAAGATTAACATTTATCTTAGTTCTTAGTCCTTCACCAACACCTTCTGCACTTAATGATTTATGATTTATATTTGCTGGAATAGCTACTCTGCCTAATGCTACTAATTCCCTTATTTCATCAGCTCTTTTTCCTTCCTTTTCTGCAACAACCTTCATTTCATTAGTAATAATTCCTTTTTTAGCGGCATCCATTTGTGTAGTATAATTTCTCATAAATTCTCCTCCTAAATTCTTTCCCAGTCTTTTAATATAGGCTGATAGCCTACTGATTTTATCATACTGATAATTTCTTCAACTGAACTTTCATCATTTATATCAAATTGTGCTGTTCCTGCATTCTTCAGCGTATGTCCGCCAACTTCTGTAGATACTCCTGCACTCATTTTAGTAACTCCAAAAGGAATAATGTGTCTTCTCATTTCTTCATTTTCCCTAGTAGATATATTCATTCCGCATTGAGGAGCAAATAATCTATAAGCTAAAAGTATCTGTACCATCTGCTTATCAGTGACACCTTTTACCTCTTTTAAGCCACCTTTGCATGGTCTAATTCTTGGTGGTGAATAAGTCACATCACATTGTGGATAATTTCTTCTAATATAATCACCATGTAAAGCAGTAAAAAATGCATCACGCCTAAAATCTGCCAGACCTAAAAGTGCTCCAATACTTATACTTTTCATTCCTGCCATAGCACCTCTTTCTGGGCCATCTAATCTATATTTAAAGTTTTTCTTAGGACCTGCTAAATGAACTTCATCATATACTTTTTCATCATAGGTTTCCTGATATATAGTAAGCCCCTCTGCTCCGGCTTTAACAACTTCTTTATATTGTTCTACTGTCATTGGCCATACTTCTATAGTTATTGATGGAAAGTATTCCTTAATGGTATTAATGCTTTCTACGATATATTCTAGTGGTGAATGCACCTGGCTTTCACCAGTTAAAAGAATTAAATGCCTACAGCCTTCCTTTGCTATTTCTGCTGCTTCTGTTTTTATTTCTTCCTGGTTCAGCTTTCTTCTATTAATTGTATTTTCAACGTTATATCCACAATACTTGCACTTATTTATACAATAATTTGAAATATACATGGGAGTATATAAAAGCACAGTTCTTCCAAAATACTGCAAGCTAAGCTCCACTACTTTTTCTGCCATTTCTTCTAAATGATCTGCTGCCTTAGGAGATAAAAGATTTAAAAGATCCTCATGCGATAAATTTCTTTCATGAATACTTCTTCTTACATCTTCATCAGTTACCCTTTCAAAATAACCATCAAAATCAAAATCCCTATATTGTTCAATTACTCCATAAAAACTCACTTAGCTCATCTCCTATCCTAAAAATCCTGTTAATGGAGATGATGCATTGGCTTCTCTTGAAGCAGCTCCGAATTTTGATTTATAAGCTAGTCTTCCTGCTTCTACAGCCATGGAAAATGCTTTTGCCATATCAGCTGGATTCTTTGATGATGCTATCGCTGTATTTACAAGACATGCATCAGCTCCCATTTCCATAGCTTCCATTGCATGAGATGGTTTTCCTATTCCTGCATCAACTATTATTGGAATATCTAATTGATCTATCATTATTTCAATTAGTTCCTTAGTTTTAAGCCCCCTATTACTGCCAATTGGTGCTCCTAATGGCATTAATGCTGCCGCTCCTGCTTCAATAAGCCTTCTGCCTGCATAAAGGTCTGGACACATATATGGAAGTACAACAAAGCCTTCCTTAGCAAGTATTTCAGTTGCTTTTATTGTTTCCTCATTATCTGGCAATAAATATTTAGAATCAGAGATTACTTCTATCTTAATCCAATTTCCACAGCCCATAGCCCTAGCTATTCTAGCAATTCTAACTGCTTCTTCTGCATTTCTTGCACCTGATGTATTAGGTAACAGTATTACCCCCTCTGGAATATTAGAAAGAATATCTTCTTCTTGATGATCTAAATCAATTCTTCTTACAGCTAGAGTAATTACTTGACTACCACTATTTTCTAATACATCTTTAATAAGTTTATTTGAAGGATATTTGCCTGTTCCTACAAAAAGCCTATTATTTAATTCCACTCCACCAATGATTAATTTGTCTGCCATTTTTTATTTACCTTCTTCCCCTAAAATTATTCTTAGTGCACAATTTGCCATATGATTTGCACAGATTGCTACTCTTGGTGCCATAAGTCCAAAGCCTTCTTTAGCTTCATTTACTCCATCACCACAAATATAAAAGTTATTACTAATTTTTCTTGTAACTATTTCATTAGAGGGATAATAGCCAGCCATTCCTGAAGATGCAATAAGTACCTTATCTCTCATTTCAGTTAATACTACATTTGAAAGTTCTGCCTTATATTCTGGATTATCAAAAGCTTCAATAATAATATCTACATCATTAAAGATTTCCTTTGCATTTGTTTTATCTATCTTATTAATACATGCTTGTACATTAATAAATGGATTAACTTCCTTTAAATTTCTTTTTAAAGCAATTACCTTATATTCTCCAATATCCTTAATATAGTATTGCTGCCGATTTAAATTTGAAGGTTCAACTACATCAAAATCTACTACTTTTATATTGCCTACCCCCAGCCTAGCTAAAGATAAAGCTATATTGGAGCCTAACCCCCCTGCCCCTGCTATACCAATTCTGGCTTTTTTAGTTCTACCATATACCTTAGGCGTATGCCTTGAAACAATTAAAGCTTCAAGCTCTTCCTCTGAAGGTTTTTCTCCTTTTTTTATCAAAGTAAGCCTATCACCTTCCCGCAGTATTTTATCTCTAGTTATGGGATAACCATTTAAAATAACTACATCTGCATCAGCCTTTTTTCTAGACCTAACCTCAAAACAGCTAACCCCCTCATCAATATCAAGCACCTCTTCATTTACCTTTATTATCATTTAGCCGCCTCCTACAAAGCTAATTACTTCAACGGTATCATCATCCTTTATATTAATTCTGGCAAAATCCTCTCTAACTATTATTTCTTTATTTAATTCCACGACAACGCGCTCTATATTTACCCCAATATCGCTTAATAACTGTGCAATTGTCTTTTCCTGCTCCAAATTAAACTGCTTACCATTTAATAACACTAAACCACCCCCCTTTTTTAATGATGAATTAATTTTTATTAATACA
>CAKVNP010000150.1 GCA_934777095.1 uncultured Clostridium sp.
TGCTGCTAAGCTTAGTAAGCCTTACCCCCAATTGTCTTAAAGGCTCACCATGCCATATTTCTTCAAAGACCTGCTTAATATTCAGATATATTTCCTCTGTGGAATCTGTCATATAACTTAAGGTCTTTTGATGAGAAAAATATAGAAAACTATTAGTCTTTAATGATACTACAACTACTCCACACATTTTATCAGCCTTTCTCAACCTTGCAGCAGAAGTTTCAACTAGTGATAAAAGAATCCTGCAAGCTTCTTCTTTAGATTTTATATCATGATTCCAGGTAATAGAATTTCCTATCCCTTTTATTTCTAGATAATTCTTGCTTCTTACTTCTGAATTATCAATTCCATTGGCATAATTATGCAGAAGCATTCCAAAACTCTTAAATATGGATATTAGTATATCTAAATCGTATTGTGCTAATTCACCGATAGTTTCAACATTTAATTTTTTCAACTTTCCCGCTGTGGCTTTTCCTACCATAAATAGATCATTTACTGGTAAAGGCCACATCTTTTCTTTTATCTCATCGCTAAATAAAGTATGTATTGAATTCTTTTTAGGAAAATCACTAGCCATTTTAGCTAAAAGTTTATTGTTACCAATTCCTATATTCACAGTAAATCCAAGTTCTTTCTCTATTCTATACTTTATTTCATTTGCAACATTCATCGCCCTATCCTTTACATGACTCATTTCCATAAACACTTCATCAATTGAATATCTTTGAATAAGAGGAGAATACTCACATAATAACTCATACATCATATTGCTGCATTTTATATATAAACCATAATCTGGCGGAAATACCTTTAAGTCTGGGCACTTTTTCATAGCACCTATAATTGGCTCTCCTGTTTGAATATTAAATTTCTTTGCCGGAATAGACTTAGCTAATATTATTCCATGCCTATCTTCAATACTCCCCCCAATAACTGAAGGAATTCTTCTGATATCCTCATCACATTCTCCATATTGAAGCATTTTAGCTGCAGTCCAAGATAGGTATGCCGAATTTACATCTACATGAAAGATAATTCTACAATTACTAGCATCCACTTAATATCACTTCCCTATTTTTTATATAATTAATATACCGAACATATGTTCATTTGTAAAGTATTTCTTTTACTATATAAATATTAAATACTAATTTTTTTATGTCTTTTTTTTATTTTATAGCTACAATGTATATTTATTAATTGAAGTATTTGATACTTCATTTAATATAAAGGAGGTATATATTATGGCCGTTACCAAAACATTATCCACAACTTCTTTATCTATTGAGGTTGAAAGTGGTACTAATTCTAAGGGAGAAACTACTTATAGCAAAAAAACTTTTTCTGGAGTAAATCCTTCAGCCAGCAGTGATGATATATTCCAAATTGCTGAAGCCATTAAAGGAATTTTAGCAGCAGGTACAAGGTATTACTATTTGACTGAAACTTCTTCAATTGAAGAATCATAATTTTTAAAGGGGGCTATTTATTATGGCATATAGTTTAGCTATGACATTTACCACTGATCTTGGAAAGAAATCTACTCTTTCTATTTCAGATGTAAAAGAAAATCTTACAGAAGCTGAAGCTTTAGCTTTAATGGATTTAATCATTTCAAAAAATATATTTGAAAGCTCTCAAGGATCATATGTAGCAAAATCCTCCGCACAATTGACTAAAACTGAAGTGACTAAATTTAATATTTAATTTTTTGGGCAGGGTTCCTTTTTCAGTTCCCTGCCTTTTATCTAACAAAAAAAGCCTCCTATTTTAGGACGCTTAAAAATAATAAATTATTTTTTTATTAATAACCTTTATATTGCGCAAAAGCTCTTACTAAACTTGCTTCTGCATTAATTTTTAGAGGCTGTGCAAAGACCTCAAACTCTTCTACATATAGCAATTTACTTAAATTAGTTAAATTCTCTAAAATAAAAACTCCATTTTGGAATAAGATCTTGTGAATTTCATATGGCTCTTTATCAGGAGAAGGTGAATCCATCCCTAAAACTTTTATTTTTTTACGAATTAAAAAATCTGCTAGTTCTTCATCTATAACAGGATAATTTTGAAAATATTCCTCTGTTCCATATTTTTCACTCCATCCTGTATATAATAAAACTATTGAATTTTCCTTTATCTTTCTAAAATATTCCTCCTTCATAGAAATGATATTCTCTCCTCGAACATCTAACATTACGGCGTTTCCTACAAATCTTCCTATATCATAATCACCTATATGATTTTCATTAGATGTCATATGCATAGGAGCCTCAATATGTGTCCCTGAATGCATTCCTGTCTCCATAGTGTATATAGTATACCCATCAGTAGAAAATTCAGCTAGCCTCTTTAAATTTACATTTATATCTCCTGGAAAGACCTCTGTTTCATTTGTTATTTCATAAGATAAATCCACATATTTCATCTCATTTTACCTCCCATTCTATAATAAGTTCATCACAAAATTTTTAAGTATTATTACCATGTCGGCTATATATAAACGTTTACCAATTACCTTATTTTACCATATATATTCTTTTAATACAATCTTTATAAAAAAATCTCCATATAACCATTAATTATATGAAGATTTTTAGTTTATATTCTTTTATGTATATTTTATTTGCTTATTTTCTTCCTGTAGAACCAAAGCCTCCACGATCATCATTTCCAAAGCTATCTACTTCTTCAAATTCAAATTCCGGCATTACTTCCATTATTCTAAACTGGCCTATTTTATCACCTTTTTTTATCCATGTCCCTTTAAATTCAGTTCCTTCCTCCTGGATAACATCTTTACCTTGAAGACAGTATACTGGCATATGCCATTGATCATTATCTCCTATATATGTATCATCTACTACACCTACGCTATTAGTTTGAATTATTCCCCAAGTTTTAAATGTTGAACTTCTTGGTGCTAAATGCCCTTCCCATCCACTTGGAAGTTCTAATGCAAATCCTAAAGGAATCATTGCTCTTTCACATTCTTTAACAAATACATCTTTAGCTGCATATACGTCAATCCAATTTCCTTTTGATATCTTCTTTAATCTAATAGCTTCATCAAAATATTTAATTCTTATTTTCATAACTTTATTAATCTCTCCCTTCTTTAATTAAATATCTTTTATTTTAGCATATAAAAAAATAATCCACCATTTTTATGGCGAATTATTTTTAAATTAAACTTATTTTTTATTAATATTCTGCTTTAATTTATTAATCACAAGTATTGATTCTTCCTGTTTGTTTATATCTATATTTACCTCATTCCATTGGATATATGTTGGCTTTTCAAAATACTTCCTATCTACTATGGCAATAACTCTATAACTTCCCTTTTCTAGATTTCTAAAGACTACCCTTCCATCTTCATCAGTATATTTGGAAGAGATAAGTTTAGGAGAGATACCATTTAGCATATATAAATTAATTTTACTTGATTTAATAAAAACACCATTACTGCTGCCTAACCTTGATACAACAGTAATTTTACCATGTATGCTATCTACAGCAGCTTCATTTGGTTTAGCTGTTTCATAAGTATCACATGTTATCACATTATCCTCATACTCATTACAGGCAACAGCTTTTTCACCAGCACCATCCCCATAATCGTCATCTATGCGTATTTTCATAGGTGAGAACCTCCTTTAATCATATATTGACATAATACGCTTAAATAACGAATTTTGTGATTAAAAAGTGATTTTATTTATTACCATTTCTCTTATAGTTGAAAACTTTTCTGGCTTACTATAGTAATAACCCTGTATTATATCACAGTTCATAGTATCTAGATATATAAGCTGTTCTTTCGTTTCAACACCTTCTGCAACAACTAGCAGGTCCAAATTATGAGCCAGTTCGATTATGCTTTCTGCAATTTTTTCACCTTTCTCATCCATACCTATCCCATCAATAAAACTCTTATCTATTTTTAATACATCTATTGGCAGCCTTCTTAGATAATTTAAAGAAGAATAGCCTGTACCAAAATCATCTAAAGCAATAGAAAATCCTAATTCTTTAAGTTCTAATAAGATATCTATATTTCTTGCCACTGACTTCATTATAACGCCTTCAGTTATTTCAAATTCTATGTACTTTGGACTAAGCTCATATTTTTTTAATAACCCTGAAACATACGAAATAAAGTTTTCATCTCTTAACTGAACTTCAGATATATTTATTGCAATATTAAATTTATCAGTAGTTTCTAAAGATATTTCCTTACACTTTTTAAAGGTTTCATTTAAGATAAAATTGCCTAAGTCATTAATTATTCCAGTATCTTCAGCTACTGAAATAAATTCTGCTGGTGAAACAACTCCTAATTCTTTGCTATTCCACCTTAATAAGGCTTCAAAACCATGTATTTTTCCACTTTTATGTAATACCTTTGGTTGAAACACCATATAGACTTCATTATTTATGATTGCTGCTCTTAAGCATCTTTCTATTTCTACATTTCTCTTTATTATGCCAAGTATTTCCTTATCAAAAATTACACACTTGCTTTTGCCTTGGTTTTTTGCCTTGCACATTGCCAATTCTGCATTTCTGATTAGTTCTTCAACATCTATTGAATCATTTGGATATGTACTTATACCAGCACTAAAAGTGCATGATATATGTTTGCCTTCTACCTGCAGATTACTTTTAATCTTGCTTAATACTTCTTCAACACTTTCTTTTATTTGTAATAAGTTTTCAACTTCAGGCACTGCAATTATGAGCCCATCACCACCATAAGAGGATATTAAACTTCTTTCATCTAATTCAGCAGAAAATAATTTACATATTTCCACTAAGACTCTATCTCCAATATGGTGCCCATATGTAGTATTAATATTTTTAAAGTTATCCATATTAATAATTATGATAGCAATTTTTCTTACATGTATTACTCTTTGACTTATTATACTGCAGACATCCTGGATAAATTCATCTTTATCTGTAATACCTACAATTTTTTTATAATATTCTTCTCCATTATTAATTCTTTCATTTATTCTACTGCCAGATATACTTCTATTTTTTTTTAGTTTTTTATAAAATAGAGCCAAAAAGATTGCACTCATTAAAATCGTAGCTACTCTATAAAATTTCAAATCATTTATAATCCATAAAGTAAAGGTACCTATAACTATAAGAGTTAAAACTTCTATTTCTCTTTTCATATTTCTGTCCATCCTATTTCATCTATAACTGCTTTTATAAATTACTACTTATATTTTAACACATTAGCAAATTGTAGCACAATTGCCAAATGACAAATATCGCTGTTGTTTTTCATATTTTTTATTGAATAAAACAGAATTTCATTTAACTTCAACTTAAAAATCATGCTGATTTTAGTGAATTATATCAAAAAAAGAAACTTCAAATTCCTTGCCAAAATCAAGTTTATTTGAAGTTTCCTACTCTAATCTATGCTGTTTTTTTAACTTTCTTATTTATTAGTAAGAATATTGAATTTAATACTATTCCGGCAATACCAGCTAAACTTAATCCTGATAAGCTTACTTCATTTGTAATCTTTATTCCGATAGCTTCGCTAAAGAAGTTGCCTGATAATCCTATGAACAATATAGTTCCCATTACTATAATATTAGCTATATTAAATTTAACTTTTTCTCTTTTTATTGTTTGTACACCTACTATTGCAATCATTGAAAATAGCATTAAACTAATTCCACCCATTACTGGTTTAGGCATAGTTACTATCACAGCCCTGAATTTACCTACAAAACTTAATAATATTGCAAATACTGCTGTTATTCTTAATATTGAAGGATCATAATTTTTAGTTATTGCAAGTACTCCTGTATTTTCTCC
>CAKVNP010000151.1 GCA_934777095.1 uncultured Clostridium sp.
CTAAGAAAGGCAAGTAGAGAGGGAAAGCTTATTTGTGAATACTGCGGTGGAAAAGTAAGATTTAATATGGGAAAGGTTATTATTCCTTATTTTTCTCATGTATGTGAGATTGAGGGACATAAATGCAGGAAGCCTTATGAAAGTGAAAATCATAAAAAGGGAAAGATGATTTTATTTCAAAAGCTTATAGAAGATTATAGTGATGCTTTTTGTGAAATCAGCTATAAATTTAATGAAGAAATTATAGCTGATGTATATATAAAGTTTAAGGATGGCAGAGAACTTGCTTTGGAATATGAAGATCATTTATGGGATTTAGCAAAGGTAGATAAGCATAAGGAATTTTATAAAAGTAAAAATATACATTACAGAAGATTCATTAATAGCAGTTTAGAAAATCTAAATGAAATATATGCTAGTTCAGAAATAGGTTATTTATATAGTCTGATAGACTTTAATTTTGAGGATATTATTGCCCTTGATTGTGAGAAAAATGACATAATAATGTTTTCTAAAATGGTTAATTCAGATAAAAGCGATGAATATAACGAAGTATTATTTAAGCGATATAAATTAGCTGACGTAACAATATCTGAAAAAGGCACCATAATATGCGATTTTCAAGAGCAGATTGAAAAGTTAAAGGCAGAACAATATGAATTAATGGAAGCACGTCAGCAGAGTATTCAAAAGGAAAGAAAGGAAGAAATAAAGGCGGAAGAAGCTATTACTGAAGAAGAAACGGTAAAGAAAGATGAGGATCAGCAGTTATCCTTATTTGATATGTTATAAAATATTTTTTTTTGGATATTATTGATAAAAATACAATTAAAATGTAAAATAAGGTTAAATAATAAGAGTTATTGATGAGGGAGTGTGAATTATGTCTATAGATTTACTGCAATTATCTCACTCTATGTTTAGAAAAAAATATGAAAGGAAAAGCTTAGGGACAACGTTCACTCCATATTTTTATCGGGTTATTGGAGTTGAGGACGAAGGAAATTATAATAATATCCTCAGAACACTGAAGGAGAAATGTGATGAATATAAAGAACAAACTATTATTTTTGATGGTTCAATTCCTTTAAGTGGTGAAATGGAGCTGATTAATTATATTTTTAATGAGCTTGGGAGAATGAATATAAATAAGTTATCTAATGAGGAAATTACTATCTTTAACGATGGCAATATTAATAACTGCTTTTTAAAGGCACTTGAATATGTAGTTGATTTAGCTATAGAAAAGGAAAATTTCTTTAATGATAATATAAGAAATAATTTTATAACAAAAATTATCGTATGGGCTTATACCTGGGCAAAAAACATAGATTATACCGCTGAGATCAATCCAAAGTGTATTTACTATGGAAATATTGGCAGGCATGAAGTATATTTTCTAATACTTTTATACTTAATGGGCTTTGACGTATTGTATCTTAACCCTCTAAAAGATGAATATTTTTCTGAAATAGATAGTAAAGGGCTAAGTATTTTGGAAAAGAAACTTAAGATATTACCAGTGGAGTCATTTGAAAAAAGGGCTTCTATGGGTAAGGTAATTGATAATGTGGAAACTATTACAAAACAGCTGCAGAGGGAAATAGATGATGATTTATTTACAGATACAATGCTCTTTAAGCCTTGGCAGTTTAGAAATGGATATACTAAAAGTATTCTGCTGGATACCATTATTGATGATATATATATGTATTGGAATGAGCCTGCAAAAGTAAGAGCAGGTTTTGGGGTGAAAGGAAGTTTAGTATCAGTACCATGTTTCTTTATGAAAATTGATGGAAGATATGAAAATATTCAGGAATATCAAAAACTTATTAAGTTTTGTATTGAATCCACTAATACCTTGTTTTTTAATTCAGCAGAAATATCAAAGGAAATGCAGGTTACTGGTGAGATGTATAGCTTGATGTTTGCACAATTAAGCGATGGGACTTTTGATATTGAGGAAATTAAGAAAAATGAAATATATAGATTTTCTAAATACAGCAATGAAGTACAGAATTATCTTTTAAATAAGTTTAATGAGACTATTAAAGATACAACGCTTCTAAATTCAGAACTAAATAGGGAAGAAATTTTAAATAGTCTATGTATGATTCTGAATTTAAATGAAAATATCGTTAGGATTATAGATAATTTTGATTTTGTTTTTAATGTACCAAAGATTGTTATTTTTCTTGATAAGGAAGAAAAATTGAGTAAGTATATGATGTTTTTATTGGCGTACCTTCATAAAGCAGCCATTGACATTGTAATTTTTAATCCATCAGGATTATTTAATATGACAAGCGTAATTAAGAAAGAAAAGTTTAATTCATATAGATTAGATGAAGTCAGGTATGACACCACTTATAAAGAGATTATGAATTATAAAACAGGCTTCTTTTCGAGAATATTAAATAAATAAAAAGAGAGGTATAAAATATGGATGATAATATGGGCTTTGGAGAAAATGTAATTACTGCAAATCAGGGAGAATATAGTGCAGATAATAGCCTAGATCTTTTTAAAGATAATAGTGAATATAAGCAGAAATTAAGAAATATGAGAGAAGTACAAGATATGACCTCTGAAATAGAGGTGCAGAATCCAAATTCAATTGTGCAGTTTGGACAAAAGGCTAGTGAAAACATCTCTAAGATTTCTGATGAACTTTTAAATTCAATGAAGGCAGTTAAGTCAGAAGAAGCAACAGAAATGCTAGTACATCTTACTAAAATAATGGACAAGTTTGATATAAAAGAACTAAAGGATGTTAAGGAAGAAAGCAGAATTGCTAAACTGTTTAAGTCTGCTAGCAATACTGTGGCAAAGCTTTTTCAAAAATACGATACTATGGGATATGAAGTAGAAAAAGTATATGTTTTATTAAAGAAATATGAAAATGATATTAGGGATTCAAATGCTAAGCTTAAAAAATTATATGATGGAAATATAGAATATTATAGGCAGCTTGAAAAATATATTGTGGCAGGGGAACTTGCCCTAGAGGAAGTTGATAGATATATTGAATCCTTTGAAAATGATACAACTATGAATCCAGAAGAAAATAGAATGATGATTCAAAAGCTACAGGTATGTAAGGAAATGCTTAGTCAGAGAATATATGACCTGCAGATTGCAGAAAACGTAGCTATCCAGGCAGCACCTATGATTCAGACTATCCAGATGTCTAATTTTAATTTAATGAGAAAAATAAACTCTTCATTTATTGTAACATTACCAATCTTTAAACAATGCCTTGCGCAGGCTGTTATTTTAAAGAGACAGGAAATACAGGCTAAGTCAATAAAACAGCTTGATGACAAGACAAATGAACTAATTATGAGAAATGCACAAAATACTGCTAGGCAGTCTGTTGATATCGCAAGAATGGCATCAGGAAGTACCGTTGCCATAGAAACATTAGAAAAATCATATGATACTATCATGAAAGGTATTGAAGATACAAAAGCTATTCAAGAAAGCAATAGACAGCAAAGAAATGAGAATTCTAAGCGACTTGAGACTATGAAGGCAAATATGAAGAGAAATCTATAAAAGCAATAATTGTATATAGTGGTAAAATAATGATATAATAATCATTAAAATATTAGTATAACTATGAAAAGGGGAATGGATATGGGTATAAATTTAGGAGGCTTATCTGGCAGACAAAATAATGTTTGCAGCAATAATGGTGTTAATGCATTGAACTTAAAGAAAAATGATATTTTAGATTTAACAAAGAAAAACCCAGGATTAGAAAAAGTTGTACTTGGAGCAGGATGGGATGTTGCTAGAAATGGACAAGACTTCGATCTTGATATTGCAGCCTTTTTATTAGATAAAAATAATAAAGTTGCCAGAATCCCTGATGATGTGATTTTTTTCAATAACCTAGAAGGTGAAGGTATAAGACTTGAAGGAGATAATAGAACCGGTGCCGGAGAAGGTGATGATGAAAGAATAGATATTGATTTATCTTTAATTAGAAAAGATGTTCATAAAATAGTATTTGCAGTAAGTATTTTTGAAGCACAAGCTAAGAGGCAAACTTTTGGTATGGTGGAAAATTCATATGTAAGATTATTAGATGCAAAGAATGATGAACGAGAAGTATGTAGATTCAATTTAAGAGAAAATGGATCAACTAGTACAGCTGTAATTTTTGCAGAATTGTATAGAGAAGGATATGACTGGCAGTTTAAGGCTATTGGCGAAGGCAAGATAGCTGACTTCAATGGGATATTAAGCTTATATATGTAAAGTAAAAGGAGAATAAGCAATGGTTGAAATGTTAAATTTAAAGAAAAATGACATCCTTGATTTAACTAAAAAGAATCCAGCCTTAAAGAATGTAGTATTAGCTGCTGGCTGGGATGTAGCTAAAAAAGGATTTTTTGGCTTAGGGAAAGATTACGATTTGGACTTGACAGCTATTTTGTTAGATGAAAACGGAAGAATGCTTCGTAGTAATGGAGTTATTTATTATGGTAATAAAAGAGGCAGAGGAATATTTCTTCATGGAGACAATTTAACTGGTGAAGGCGAAGGTGATGATGAAAAGATTTCAGTATCATTAAGAGAACTGCCTGTAAATTGTAAAAAGATTATTTTTGCAGTAACTATTTATGATGCAGTTGCAAGGAGACAGAGCTTTAATAAAGTTAAAAATGCTTATGTAAGATTATTAGATTCAGATAAAAATGATGCAGTTATCTGTAGATATAATCTTTCAGAAGACGGAGGAGACAATACATGTATTAAATTTGCCGAACTAAATAAGGAAAATGATGAATGGCAGTTTAAAGCAATAGGTGAATTTTTACATGCCTCAATTCAAGATTTATCAAATATGTATAGATAGGGAGAAAGTTATTATGGCAATTAATTTAGGTGGAAATTTTAATAGTGCTGCAAATCAAAATGCAGCGGCACCAATATTAAATTTAAAGAAAAATGATATCTTAGACTTAACTAAAAGAAATCCAGGATTAAAAAAGGTGATTTTAGGTGCAGGCTGGGATGTGGCAACTAATGGTTCAGATTTTGATTTGGATATAGCTGCCTTTTTATTAGATAGAAACAATAAATTTAATGATGTTTCTAATGTAATATTCTTTAATAATAAAAGAGGACAAGGAATAGAATTGTTAGGTGATAATAGAACAGGTGCAGGTGAAGGAGACGATGAAAGAATAACTATAGATTTATCAAATATTAATTCTTATATAGAGAAAATTGTCTTTGTAGTATCTATCCATGAAGCACAAGCTAAGAGACAGACTTTTGGTATGGTAAACAATTCATATGTAAGATTACTAGATGTGGAAAATGGAGAAAAAGAGTTATGCAGATTTAACCTAAAAGAAGATGGATCTACAGCTACTTCAGTAATTTTTGCTGAATTATTCAGAGATAATGGTGAATGGAGCTTTAGAGCAGTTGGTGAAGGAAAGATAGCTGACTTAAATGGAGTATTAAGTTTATACATGTAATATGATAAATAAAAGTAAGAATAACTACAAAAACTATGAATTTTATTAAGAATCTTTATCTCCTGAATAAGCAATATAGCTAAAAGTTTTAAACTCACTTCGTTCAGACAGTAAAACTTTTTTACGCTATATAGTTTATTCAAAAGATAAGATTCTAAAATTTATTTAATGTTTTTTCGTTATTACATACTTTTTTGATATTATTAACGAATGAAGAAACTCCTCTAGGAGTTTCATGCTAATTTAAAAAAATGTGGTTGGAGGAAAAACATGATTAATGGATTAAATGAAAAAGAAGTTAATGAAAGCAGAAAGCTTCATGG
>CAKVNP010000152.1 GCA_934777095.1 uncultured Clostridium sp.
ATCATAAAGTACAATGAGGAAATAATTTTAGGAGTGTAAAAATGGAGGGGAAAATAAATAAAGGAAAACAGGTGCTGGTAGATAAATTGGATCTTCCAAAAGAAGTTGTTTTAAATGTACCTAGAATTACTGTAATAGGAAAGAATGAAATTACTATAGAAAATCATAAAGGAATCCTGACTTTTGATAAAGAAGAAATTAAAATTAACACTAATATAGAGCCCATAGTTATTAAAGGGAGTGGGTTTGAAATTTTATATATTGCAAGTACCACACTAATTATTAGTGGCAGCTTTACTTCAATTGAATATGCGAGGTGAAGAGGGCGATGTCTATGGAGCAATTAAAAAAAGGCAGGGTAAAAGTTGAGATAAGAATTATTGATACTAAGAAACTTTTAAATTTGTGCTGGCTTAATGATATTAAGGTATATAGGGTCCAAAGCATAGATATAAGTACTGTTAGATTAGTAATAAATTATCTTGATTATGAAGCTGTAGCGAATATAGTGAAAACTCTAGGAGGTACTATTGAGGCTTTAGAGGGAAAAGGGACTATCTTTGTATTAGGAAAAATAAAAAAGAGATATTCATTGACTATTGCAGCAATAATATTTTTGGCAGTTCTATATTATTTATCAACATATATCTGGTCTATTGATATTTACACTGGTAAGAACATAGCACCCTTTGAGGTGAGGAAACAGTTAGAGGAAATTGGCATTTCACCAGGAATGAAGAAAGATGCAGTAGATGTAGCTGAAGTTGAAAAGCAGCTGGAAAGTATTAATTCAGAAGTTTTATGGCTTAGAGTAAGGATAGAAGGATCTTCATTAAAGGTTACTATTAATGAAAAGATTAATCCGCCTAGTGAGGAAAGTGGTGAATATGGTAATTTAGTAGCTACAGAGCAAGGCGAAATTAAAAGGGTTTATACTTTTTCTGGTAGGAGTAAGGTAGAGAAAAATCAAATAGTAAAGCCAGGAGATGTTGTAATAGAAGGTGTAGATGGTAATGAGGCTTCACAGTATGTAGTTCCTCCTAAGGGGATTGTAGTAGCAAATGTTTTTTATGAAAAGGAAATAGAAGTAAAGACAGCTGGAACTACTCTAGTGAGAAGTGGAAAAAAAGATTCGGATATATACCTGAGTATATTTGGTAAAAAAATATATCTAAAAAAGGCTATAAAAGGATTTGAGAATTATGATAGAATAGAAAAGAGTGGCAAATTATTTAATGAAGTGGTATATTATGAAAGAATAGAAAAAAATATAGAATTATCTGAAGAAGAAGCTACTAATAATGCGATTAATACACTGGAAAAATCATTAATAAAGGATTTAAAGCGGGAAGCTAAAATAGTGGATAAGATAGTTACAAAAGAAAAAAATAGTGAAGAAGCTTTAAGATTAAAGGTTGTTTTTGTAGTAGAGCAAAATATAGCAAGTGATAATCCAGTTAGCTATTAAAGTTAGCTAAGATGAGAAGGTGATAAAGTGAAGAAAAAAGGGAAAAAAGAAAATTGGAGAAGAGTATTTCTGTTTACTGTAATTACTTTAATTACCTATTTTATATTATTAACTTCTGTAACTCCTAAAAGATATAATTTAGTTGAAGGGGATATTGCTAGTGAAGATATAAAAGCTACAAGGGATATAATTGATGAAGAAGCTACTGCGGCTAAAGAGAATGAAGCCAAGGAGATGGTAAGTGAACAGTATTCCTTAAAAAATGAAGTAAAAGTAGAAGCAACTCAAAATATCACTAATTTCTTTTATAAATTAATTAATTTAAAGAGTAATAATATTTCTGAAAGTGAAAAAATAGCTACCTTAAAGAAAATAGAAGCATTTAAACTTACCAATACGCAATATAAGAGGATGCTTAATTTAACCACAGACCAAGCAACTGAGCTGCAGTGGGTCTTACAGGATACTATTGATAAGGTTTATGAAAATAATATCCAAGAAGATAAGGAAGAAGATTTAAAAAAAGCGAGAAATATTGCAAGTGAAAATATTAAGAATACAGCATTAGATACTGATTTGGAAGAAATATTAATAGAGATGGCTAATAGTCTTACACAACCTAATTTTATTTATGATAGTGAAAAGACTGAAGAGGCTATTAAAGATGCTTTAAAAACAGTATCAAAGGTAATGATAAAAAAGAACCAGACTATAGTTAAAGAAGGAGAGCCAATTACAGAAAGGCAGATAGAAATACTTACTGAATTAGGTATAGTTGGAGATACTGTTAATAAAACATCAGTGATTACTTATTTAGTACTACTACTTTTAGTGTTAATGATTTTAGGGCTGGAATTATTTTTTGTTGGAAAGATAAATAAAGAGCTATTAAAAGGTGAAAAGTATATTATTATGATTTCTATTTTAAATATACTGACGCTGCTTTTAGCACTGGGAATAAATAAAATATCACCATTTTTAATACCACTGGCCTCTGTACCAATAATTATGACTGCTTTACTAGATTATAGAATCTCTTTAGTAATGAATTTTTTAAATTTAGTTTTAGTGTCAGTAATAACAGGTTTTAATCCGCAGGTTATTTTATTAGGAATAGTATCTATAATAATTATCTCAGCAACGTTGAAAAAGACAAATGAAAGAAATGATATATTGTATTCAACTTTTTATGTTGCCTTAGGATTGATGATTGTGACTTTATCAACAGGTTTTTTACAATCTAGTGATAGTACTGCTATAGTTCAGAACATGTTAGCTGTAGTATTAAGCGCAATACTTTCAGGCATACTATCAATGGGATTGCTGCCATTTTTAGAATCTAGCTTTAATATTATAACTAATATGAGACTGCTGGAACTAGCTAATCCTAATAATGCTCTTTTAAAGAGGCTGCTTATGGAAGCGCCAGGAACATATCATCATAGCATTATGGTTGCTAATTTAGCTGAGGTAGCTGCTGAAGAAGTAAATGCTAATGCTATAGTAGTAAGAGTAGGTGCATATTACCATGATATAGGGAAGATAAAAAGGCCTTTATTCTTTGGTGAAAACCAAATGGGTGGGGAGAATCCACATAATAGGATAAGCCCTTCGTTGAGTACTTCAATAATCCTTAGCCATGTAAAAGATGGAGAAGAGCTAGCTGATGAATATAAGCTGCCTAAATTAATAAAAGATATAATAGTTCAGCATCATGGTACAACCTTAGTAAAATATTTTTATTATACAGTTAAAAATAATGCTGCAGAAGGTGAAGAAATAGATGAGGCTGATTTTAGATATGATGGACCAGTTCCGAGTACTAAAGAAGCTGCTATAGTAATGCTTGCGGATAGTGTAGAAGCAGCTGTAAGGTCTATTAAAGAACCAAGTATTGAAAAAATAGAAAATATGATTAATAATATAGTAAAAGATAAATTAGACAGCAACCAATTGGATAATTGTGAATTGACGCTTAAAGACCTGATTAAGATTAAAAAGAGTTTTCTAAGTGTATTGACGGGGATATATCATCAAAGAGTTGAGTATCCAAAGGAAAAAGCTAAAAATGATAAGTAGGGGGAAGGTTTTAAGCCTTCCTTCTTTAGATAATAGAAAAATGTTAGGAGGAATAAAAATGTTATATACTGATAATAGACAAGATAAAATGGAAGTTACTGATGAGTTTATAAGCAACCTAGAAAAAGTATGTGATTTTGCATTAAAAGAAGAAGGGGTAAATTGTCCATATCAAATTTCTTTGTTATTTGTTAATAATGATGAAATCAAGGAAATAAATAAGGAAACTAGAAATATAGATAAGGTTACTGATGTATTATCATTCCCAATGCTTGATTATCCAGTTAAAAAAGTGTTTAAAGAAGTTTATTCAGATAATAAATTTGATGAAACATTTTTAGATGGAGAAGAGCTTGTATTAGGGGATATGGTTTTATCATTAGAAAGAGCAGCTGAACAGAGCAGAGAATATAATCATTCGTATAATAGAGAGGTTTCATACTTAGTTGTTCATTCAATACTTCATTTATTAGGGTATGATCATATGGAGGAAGATGATAAAGTAATAATGAGAAAAAGGGAAGAAGAAATATTAGCTAAGTTTAATATAGGGAGATAGTAGGAAAGGGTGAGATTTATGGGAATGAAAAAAATGCTTGAAAGCTTTAATCATGCCATAAATGGTATTGTTGATGCAGTGAGGACTCAACGTAACATGAAGATTCATGTGGTGGCAGCTGTATTAGTGCTAGGAGCATGTTTCTTTATGGATATATCAAAAGCTGAGTTTTTGGCTGTAACAATAACCATTACTATGGTGATAGCAGCAGAAATGTTTAATACAGCAATAGAGGCAGTGGTAGATTTAAATACTAATTATTATCATCCTCTATCTAAGATAGCTAAGAATACAGCAGCAGGCGCAGTATTAATTACGGCAGTAAATGCAGTTTTAGTAGGATATATAGTGTTTTGGGATAAATTATCTTATTTTTCATATGAAATTGTCCATAAAGTAAAACGTTCAGAGCCATATATGATTTTTATTGCAATAGTAATAGTTGTATTGACTACAGTAATAGTCAAAGCTATCTTTGGTGAAGGTACACCATTAAAAGGCGGCATGCCAAGTGGACATAGCGCACTTGCATTTTCATTATCAACAGCAATTTCATTAATTACAGAAAAACCAATTTGTATAATTTTAGCGTATTTAATGGCCATAATAACAGCTCAAAGCAGAGTAGATTCAGAAGTACATTCTGTATTTGAAGTAGTAGTGGGAAGCCTTTTAGGCGTACTATTAACACTTTTAGTGTTTACAATATTTAAGCTATAGAAAAAAGTAATTGATTTAGAGACTTTATTTTTGTAAAATTACTATACTGTTTTTAGATTGTAAGGGTATTAAATAATTAATAAAATGAAAATAAAAAAATGATAAAGAAATAAATAAATGTGATATACTATTTATATCTGGGAGAATGGAGTATTTAAAAAAGATACGTCAAACAATAGGAGGAAATAATGTTTAAATCAGGATTTGTGACAATAGTAGGAAGACCAAATGTAGGGAAATCAACATTAACTAATCAAATAATGGGGGAAAAACTATCAATAGTTTCTAATAAACCTCAAACTACAAGAAATAATATTCAAACTATCTTAACGGGAAAAGATTATCAAATGGTGTTTGTTGATACTCCAGGAATACATAAACCTAAGCATAAGCTAGGCGAATTTATGGTAAATGCAGCAAAAGAATCAATAAAGGAAGTGGATTTAGTTTTATTCTTAATAAATCCATGTGATGAAATAGGAAAAGGTGACCAGTATATTTTAGAAGCTCTAAGAGCACAAAAGGCACCTGTATTTTTAGTAGTAAATAAAGTTGATGAAAATACTCATGAAAGAGTAGCAAAAACTTTAGATATGTATTCTAAGGAATATCCTTTCAAGGAAATAATACCAATATCTGCTTTAAAGGGTAAAAATGTTGATACATTAGTTAAGCTTATGGTAGACAATATGCCAGAAGGTCCAATGTATTATCCAGAAGAAATGATAACAGATGTTCAAGAAAGATTTATAGTTTCTGAAATAGTTAGAGAAAAAGCCTTAAGAAATTTAAGGGATGAAGTACCACATGGTATTGCTGTAGATGTAATACAAATGAAGCAGAATGATAGGGGAACTTATCATATTGAAGTAGATTTAATTTGCGAAAAAACTTCACATAAAGGTATAATCATTGGGAAAAATGGAGCAGTACTAAAGAAAATTGGTGAAACTGCAAGATATGAAATCGAAAGACTTTTAAATGCTAAAGTCA
>CAKVNP010000153.1 GCA_934777095.1 uncultured Clostridium sp.
TATTAAATAGCTTTTTTGTGTTACTTTTCAAAAATAGGCAATAGCATATTTTTTCATAGCAAACTTTACACTATCAATCTTCTTAAATCTAATTTAAAATATAATACTATATATACTAATACTGCCACAAACAATATACTATGGATTAATATATCACTATTTATAATCTTCTTTATCCTAGTTCTATTCTGACATATTCTGCTTCGTAAAATCTTAATTCTACAGATAATTTCAACTATTGCTCCAATTACCAAAGGTACTGATAAAATATTATATTTATAATGAAAAATATCACCTCTAAGCATATTTCTTAAATCAGTAGTAAATCCGCAAAAAGGACATGGTCTTGCAGTGATTTCATAATATACACACTTTACATAATTAGGATATATCACCCTTAAGAAATAAATAATAACTGGCAAAAAAATAAGCATAAAAGCTAAAATAACTGCCACTATATTAAATTGCCGATAACTTTTTATCCTATATTGGTTTATTTCTTTTGGCTCCATAATCCCATCTATAATCTTATTTTGCATTTATCTTCTGAGCTGTTTCTTCCCAAATCTTAAATTCTCGTTTTAATGGATACTCATATCCTAGGCTGGCAAACCATTTCTGAAATTGGCTATACTTTTCATAATCATCAAATTTGCTCCAGCAAGTATCAAATTCAATAAATCCCTCTTCATTTTTCATAGCCTCAATTATGTAGTTGTCTATTGGTATATGAAGAAAAGGAAGTAGAGTTTCTACTATGCTGCTATCAATTATATATAGATATTTAAAAGTCATATTAATCCACTTTTGTGCCTGCCCGATATAAAATTCAAATCCATGGTCTCTTAAAAGCTTAACTAGTCCTTTGCATGCTTTTTCATGCCATGAATCAAAATCTTCTTTAGTAACATCTTTTTTGTTTAGTATTTCTAATACTTCATTTTTAACCATTTCTTTTGATGAAGATTTCATCTTTTCCCTTTTTTTATTATTATTTCAGCATCTTACTGTTCTTTGTACATCTCTATAAGCTCTATCAACTGCCATATCAAAAATATTTTTGCTGGCGCCAAAGCAAGTATAATATAAAAAATCATAAACGTCTTTTTCTATCTTGATTTCTTCCATAACTACACCCCTTGCTTAAAGACTTTACCTAAAATTATTTTACCATATTTTAACACAAATAAAAATACACTTACTTTAAAAGCCTGACTATATTTTTTACAGCTTTCTCCATATTGCTTTGCCCATTTGTTAAATTTTTATCTAATAGCTGGATAGATTTTTCATCTCCACCTTTCTGCCATCCAAAAACATAACTTGCCCCGTTTTCCCCTGTCAATGGGTTCTTTACATCACAAGCTGCTTCAATTTGCACTTCTGCAATTCTTTTGTCAAAGGAAGATAAATCTGCTAATTATCGTATTTTACGTATTAAAATAAGCACCTGTAAATTACAGATGCTTTTATCATTACACTATTATTTTAAGAAATATTGGATAAATAGCAGGTTGCATTAGTATCCACTGATTTAGGTACACATTTTACCACTTCATTCTTTGGTATACTCATAAATATTTTTACAATTTCCTTGTCTAATTGAGTATTACTGCTAATTCTCATTATCTCAATAGCTTCTTCATAGCTTTTAGGACTTTTATATGACCTACGCATTGTTATTGCAGAATAAGTATCTGCCACTGAAATAATTTTAGCTGCTAAAGGAATATTTTTATCTAAAACTCCATAATAACCCTTGCCATCTACTCTTTCATGATGGAATAAAATCCATTCTTTTATTTGTGCGAAATTATTTAAAGGCTTTAATATCTGTACAGCAATTTCTGGATGACGTTTCATAATCTCCATTTCTTTACTGCTTAACTTTCCCTCTTTATTTAAAATAGCTTCCGGAACCCCTAGTTTGCCTAAATCATGCAGTAAAGCCGCATATTGTAGGCTAATAGGATTAATTTTAATTTTTAAGTTATGAGGAAGATACTTATAAATTAACATAGTAAGATTTTTTACATATTCACTATGTCCATTTAAATTAGGATCTCTAGCCTCAATTACTCCAATTAAAACTTCGGAAATCTGCATGCTTCTATCTTTTACTGTATCTACTAGCTGACGCATTAAAGTTAATACTAATGACACAAATATACTTCCTCCAAGAAGAATACCAGCTATTAATATATCTAATTTATCAAATATTATAGTTCCTATATAACCAAGTAAAAAGAAATCCAATAAATAAAATGCTATTTTTATCAGCAGATTACTTTTTAGCTCTTCACCAGTCATAACATCTTTTAAATCTTTAGTAAAACATATATATCGATAAATATTGTATACCATTATTAAACTTCCAATGATAACCATTATATTCACTATAGTTTTCATCAATAAAATCACCACCATAATATTTATCGATTGGTTTACATAATTATTTAACCTTTTTATAAAATAATGATTTTATTTATACATTGGAATACTCTAAATTTAAGTTATTAGCGTAAATCGCTAATTCCGTTCTACTCTTTAATTCAAGCTTAGAAAGTATTCTTGTTACGTAATTTTTTACAGTTCCCTCCGTAATAAAAAGAGCTTTAGAGATTTCTTTGTTATTCTTACCTTGTGAAATTAGCTTTACTACATCCAGCTCTCTACTAGTAAGTAATTCCAATTTATTATCCTGAATATAATATTCATTAGAATCAACAATTGAATTAAAAGCTTTAATAACCTTGGTAGTTACCTCTGGATCAAGCAGCATACCACCATTATAGGCAGACTTAATAGCTCTTACGATATATTCTGAACCTACATCCTTTAAAAGATAGCCATCAGCCCCATTTCTAATAGCTTTAAAGATATACTCATCTTCGTTAAAGGTAGTAAGAATAATTATTTTTATATTCTTATTAACCTGCTTAATAATTTTAGTTGCTTCCACTCCTCCAATTATAGGCATTCTAATATCCATTAAAATTACATCTGGCTGAATATCCTGCAGCAGATCGATTAATTCTTTGCCATTTTCCGCCTCTGCAATTACTTCAATTTCATCGTATAGGCTTAGAATCATTTTAATTCCTTCTCGTACTATTTTCTGATCATCAGCTAATACAACTTTTATCATTTCTATTATCCCCCCATAATAATGGAATACTTATCTTAACACCAAATCCTCCATTATCACTTGTAAAGTAGTCTACATTTCCTTTTAAGGAACTTGTCCTATTTTCAATGCCTATTAATCCATTAGATTTAACAATTTCAGTGCAGCCGACTCCATTATCCTCTATAGTAAGTATTACAAAAATCTTCTCCCTAATAATATTTATCTTAATTTCACTTGCTTTTCCATGCTTTATGCTATTAGTTATTGATTCCTTAATATTTTTATATAGAGAATTTTTAATTACTGGACTTAGACTATCTAAATTCTCAGCTGCTTTATAAATAAATTTTAGATTATTAAATGTAGAAAAATTAGAAAATATATCTTCAATTGCTTCGGAAAAACATTCTATTTCACTTTCTTCATTTAATAACTCAAAACATTGTCTTAAATCACTTATACATGTCTTAGTTATATTTTCCGATTTTATAATAATATCTTTAACCTTTTCTGGCTTCGTATCACAAATTTTCTTAGCAAACTCCAAATGCATGGCAAGCGCCATTAATGAGTGCCCTACAGAATCATGCAGCTCTTGTGCAAGATGAGAGCGTTCCTTTGTAATAGTTAACTCTTCTATCTGTAATGCATACTGCTGAAGTTTTATGTTTTTATTCTTTAAATCCTCATTTAATATATTCACTCTTTCCTTTTCTCTTCTAATTGCATTAATAGAATATGATGTATATGCTATAGAACAGTAACTCAATAATATCCCGCATACACTAGTAAATTCCTCAAAGTTATTTGGTATACCCATATCTAAAAATAATAAAGTAGAAAATATAGAGCAATGGATAAATAATAGTAAGAATAATTCCAATCCCTTTAATCTTGTTATTTCTATTAAAATAAAAAATAAATATGCTACTGTCTCTGGCCCTATTAAAAAATTCCTTAAAACAATGGCACCTAAAATTGTGAATAAGATACTTTATGACCTTTCTTCTATAAATAATATCCTTATTTTTACATTATAACTAATTTACATAATTTAATCAATATTACTAAAGTAATATGCAAGATGATTACTAAGGTAACTATTATTTATGCGTATTTATGGTAAAATTTTGCTTATATAGAGAAATATTTTACTCTATATAATTACTTTACTATAAAAGGGGGATAATAATGCTTAAAAAACGGCTTATAACATTGTTAATTTCAGCAGGACTTTCATTAACAGCAGTTTCTATTAATCCTGGAACAATTGTTAATGCGGCAGGGGGAACAGCACAAGTCTATGACGTACAATTTAACTCAATATCTTTAGCCAAGAGTTATAAAGATTTAACACATAATAATCCATGTATAACTCAAAGATTTAATGCAGATCCATCCGCTATGGAGTATAATGGTAGAATTTACGTATATTCTACAAATGATGGTGATGCTATCTCTTTAAATGTAAACGATAACAATTATAGTGGTATTAAGACTATAAATTGTATGTCCTCAAATGATATGGTTAACTGGACTGATCATGGTTCCATTAATGTAGCCGGTAGTGGTGGCGCTGCTGCATGGGCTAGTAATTCATGGGCACCTGCTGCCTGCCACAAAACTATTAATGGCAAAGAAAAGTTTTTCCTTTACTTTGCTAATAATGCAAATGGAATCGGTGTATTAACTAGTGACTCTCCTACAGGTCCATGGATTGATCCTATTGGTAAACCATTAATCAGCCGTAATACACCAAACTGTTCAAATGTTACCTGGCTTTTTGATCCAGCAGTTTTAGTTGATAGTGATGGTACTGGCTATTTATATTTTGGCGGAGGAGTTCCTAGTGGAAAGGATGCTAATCCTCAGACAGCTAGAGTTGTTAAACTAAGCAATGATATGACTAGCATTGCAGGTACACCCGTAACAATAGATGCACCATATTTCTTTGAAGATTCTGGTATAAACAAAATAGGTGATACTTATTATTATTCTTATTGCACTAATTGGGCTAATAGATCTAACAGTAGTGCGCCAGGTATTGCAAAAATCGCCTATATGACTAGCAAAAATCCACTTGGCCCTTTCACTTATAAGGGAACCTGCTTAGATAATCCTAGTACTTTCTTTGGTACTAGCGGAAATAATCATCATTCAATAGTATCCTTTAAAAACAAATCTTATATATTCTATCATACGGAATGGCTCAACAAACAAATGTATGGTTCTCAAAAAGGTTATAGAACTACTCATGTTAATGAGATAAATATTAATAATGGAACTATTTATAATGCTAAAGGCGACCTTGCTGGTGTAAGTCAAATAGCAAATGTCGATCCATATAAATTAAATCAAATGGAAACAATTGCTTGGCAGGGAGGTATTAAAGTCACTGGTTCAAATGATACAAAGGTAGAAATGAACGCTGGCGATTGGCTAGGTGTTTCTAATGTACAATTTACTGCTACTAATTCAGTTTCTCTAAAAGCGGGTTCACAAAGAGGCTCAACAATTAAAATATGTACTGATAGTCCTAATGGCAATGTTATTGGCTACGTTGAAATTCCAGCTACTGGCGGAAATTACTCTTTGAAAGATATTTCAGTAAATATTTCTAGTGTATCTGGTGTGAAAGATTTATTTTTTGTATCTTCTGGAGATTGTGTGGTTGACAGCTGGCAGT